>JBOHAJ010000136.1:0-6980 GCA_050697715.1 Gaiellaceae bacterium | reverse complement strand
CTCGGACGACCGCGAGGGGGTGCCGCGCGTCCTCGTGTCCCGCCACGCGCTCGAGGCCGTCGATCGCGCCGACGCCGTCCGGCGGGCCGGGCTCGCCGGGCGCGCGGGCGGCTATGCCCACGTCCTCGCCCTTCCGGCTGCAGACACGTTCTCGATCGAGACAACCGCCGGGCGCCTTGCGGTCCTCGACGGCCCGGGCGGCCACACGAACCACTATCTCGATCCCGAGCTGGCCGAGGTGGGGAGCGAGCCGAGCGAGAGCAGCCTGGCGCGCTACGCGCGGCTCGCGGAGCTCCTCGCCGAGCGGCCGCCGCAGACGCCCGAAGCCGCGATGGCGACGCTCCGCGAAGACGGCCTCGCGCCCCAGGGCGACCCGGACACGGTGGTCCTCTTCGCGATGGTGTGCGAGGTCGAGTCCGGCCGCATGTGGGTGGCTCCCGGCGATCCGCGCGAGATGCCCTACGAGGAGGTGGACCTGGCCGGTGTGGTCTAGCCCCCTTCTCTATGAGCGCCTGACCTGGCCCGAGGTGCGCCGGGCCGCCGCCGAGGAACGGGTCTGCCTCATCCCGGTGGCGACCCTCGAGGACCACGGCCCGCATCTCCCCATCGACACCGACGTCCGCATCACCGCCGAGATCTGCCGCCTGACGGCCGAGGCGGCGCCGGACGAGACCGTGCTCCTCCCGATCATCCCGCACGGCTACTCGCCGCACCACATGGACTTCCCCGGCCCGATCACGATCGCCTGGGACACGTTCACTCGCTACTGCATGGACGTGGGCACGTCGCTTGCCCGCCACGGCTTCCGGCGGATGCTCTACCTGAACGGGCACGGCTCGAACCAGCCCCTCGTCGAGATGGCCGCGCGCCTCGTCTGCGTCGAGCATGCGAACGTCCTCGCGGCGTCCGCCTTCTACCTCTCCGGAAAGCGCTCGCTCGCTCGGATCGAGGAGCTGCGCGACTCCGACGCCGGCGGAATGGCCCACGCCTGCGAGCTCGAGACTTCCATCTACCTCGCGATCGACCCCGAGGCCGTCGACATGGACAAGGCCGTGGACGAGCGCGGCTACCCGGCCGGCGAGTACGCCTTCATGGAATGGGCCGACGGACCGCTGCGGGTGATGCCCTGGTGGTCGGCCTTTTCCCGTACCGGCGTGCAGGGCGACGCGACGAAGGCGACCGCCGAAAGGGGCGCCGCGCTGCTCGACGCGGCGGTGGAGGAGTGCGTCGGCTTCGTGCGCGAGCTGCTCGCGAAGCCGCTCCCCGAGCGGCGGGAGCCGCAGGAGACCGTCTCGTGACCCCGGAGTTGATCCCGCTGATCCGCGCCGCGGGCTCCCACCGCGAGGTCGGGGCCCAGATCGGCGAGGCGACGGCCGACGCGGTTCGCCGCGCCGCCGGCGAGCACTTCGACGCTGCCGTCGTCGAGGCCTATCGCGCCGTCACGCTCGAGCACCTTCCGTGGATCGTGGAGGAGCTCGAGGCGGTCGGCGAGGCGGGCGGAGTCGATCCGCTCGCCGTCTTCGCGGCTTCGATCGAAGAGCTTCAGCCCGCGGAGGCGCCGGCCCGCTGCACCGACCTGCTCCTGACGCGCGAGGGGCGAGCCCTCGTAGGGCACAACAACGACCTCTACGCCAGCGACGAGGAGGACGTCGTCGCGATCGAGTGGCGCGTCCCCGGGGAGCCCGTCGTCTTCACGCTGGGGACCGGGCCCTGGATCAGCGTCGGCTGGAACGACGCCGGCCTGTCGGTGACAGGCAACGAGGTCGCTCCCAACGACGAGCGGGTCGGCATCCCGCGCCTCCTCCAGGTGCGCGACGTGCTCACGCGCCGGACGCTGGACGAGGCGGTCGAGGCGATCCTCCACCCCGCGCGGGCCTCCTCCTACAACTGGGTGCTGGCCGACGCTTCCGGCAGGGCGCTGAACGTCGAGGGCTCGGCGGCGAGCGCGCGGTCCTCGGGGCCGAACGACACGGGAGCGCTCGTCCACACGAACCACTACGTGCACGAGGAGATGCTCGCGCTCGAGCGCACGTCCACCGACGGCTCGCGCATCCGTCTGCGCCGCGCCGAGGAGCTCCTCGCCGGCCGCGAGGAGCCTGTCACGACGGCCTGGCTCCGCGAGGCGCTCTCCGACCACGAAGGGGCCCCCGATTCCCTCTGCCGGCACCGCGACGCCGAGGGGGTCAAGACGGTCTTCTGGTGCGTCGCCGACGTGACCGCGGGCGAGATCGTCTACGGCCGCGGGAACCCGTGCTCCTCCGTGGCACAGGTCCACCGCTTCGAGACGTGAGGGAGGCGACGCTCTTCGGCAAGCCGCTCCCGCAGGGCGGCACCATCGGCGTCGCCGCCGCGGCGAGCGCCTACGAGAACCGCTCCGAGGTGCTCCGGGGCGTGGAGTGGTGGGAGTCGCGCGGCTATCGCGTGAGGCTCGGCGAGCACGTCTTCGCCAGGGACGACTACGTGGCGGGAGACGAGCGCGACCGGGCCGCCGATCTCATGGCCATGTTCGCCGACCCCGAGGTGGACGTCGTCCAGGCGCTCCAGGGCGGCTTCGGCTCGGCGCAGACGATCCCGTACCTCGACTTCGACGTCATCGCAGCCAACCCGAAGCCCTTGGTCGGCTACTCGGACATCACCGCGCTCCACGTGGCGATCCGCCAGCGCACCGGCCTTGCCACCTTCTACGGCTACGGGCTCGTGGGCATGGGCGACACCAAGGAGAGCTCGGAGTTCTCCCGCGAGCGTGAGCTGGCCGTCCTGCGCGGGGAGGGCGCCGGCCCGGTCCCGCGCGACCCCGACGATCCCTACGTGCGGCCGATCCGGGGCGGGCGGGTGACGGCCCCGCTCGCCGGCGGCTGCCTCTGGCTCCTCCTCCAGACGATGGGCACGCCGTGGGAGATCGACCTGGACGAGGCGATCTTCTTCTTCGAGGACTACGACGCGCCGCCCTGGTACGTGGACGGGATGCTGACCCAGCTCGGGCAGGCCGGCAAACTCCGAAACGTCCGCGGAGTCGTAGTGGGAGACATGGAGAAGTGCGACTGGCGCGAGACCCGTCCGGAGTGGCCGAGGACGAAGTCGATCGAGGACGTGCTCGAGAGGCACCTGGAGCCGCTGGGTGTTCCCGTGCTATACAAGCTTCCCTTGGGGCACGGGAAGCATCTCGCGACCATCCCGCTCGGCGTCAGCGCGACACTGGACGCGGACGCGAGGACGCTCACGCTCGAGCATCCAGGCCTGATCTCGGGGGGAGAGGGAGGAGGGACATGAGGAAGCGGGCGTTGTGGATCGTCGCGGCTCTCGCGTTGATCTTGGTACTTCCCGCCTGCGGCGGTGACGACGTTGGCGGCGGCGAGGCGACCGGCACGGGAGGAGAGACCGAGGAGAGCGAGGTCGTCAAGGGCGGCATTCTCCGCCTGGGGACGATCGACTACATCGACTCGCTCAATCCCTTCAACTACATCGAGTCCCAGGCCTACAACGCCTTCATCATGATCTACCCGCAGCTCGTCCAGTACACGACCGGCGACGAGGGGCTGGAGATCGAGGGCGACTGGGCCGAGTCCTGGGAGACCTCCGCCGACGGCAAGGACTGGACGTTCACGCTCAAGCCGGGGACGAAGTGGTCGGACGGCCAGCCCATGACCGCCGACGACGCCGCGTGGACGATCAACACGATCGTCAAGTTCGCGGCCGGCCCCACCGCGGTCGCGGCGCCGGCGCTCACGCACGTAGAGGGCGCCGAGGCCGTCGACGACACGACCCTCGTGATCCACTACGCGCAGCCCGTGGGGAACGTGCTCGCGCAGCTCGAGCAGCTCTTCATCATCCCGCGGCACGCCTGGGAGCAGTTCGCCACCGGCAAAGGCAAGGGACTCAAGACGCACCGCCCGGAGGACGACCTCGACTCGATGGTCACCGGCGGCGCGTACACCATCCGGCAGTACGAGCGCAAGGGCACGACCGTCTACGTCCCCGATCCCAACTACTGGGACGAGCCGTCCAACGCGGAGGCAGTAGCCCTCACCTACTACACGAACGCGGACTCGATGATCGCCGACCTCAAGGGCGGCGAGCTCGACTGGGTCGACCAGGTGCCGTTCAACGCCGTCGACGTGCTGAAGGAGGACGAGAACATCGTCGTCAACGAGGTGCCCGGCGCCGAGACGACGAACATCACCTGGAACGCGAACCCGAAGAAGCCGACGAACCGCGAGCTCCTCGACCCGCAGGTGAAGAAGGCCCTCTCCATGTGCGTCGACCGCGAGAAGGTCATCGAGGTCGTCTTCAACGGCTACGCGGAGACGGTCGAGAGCCTGCCGGGGCATATCTCGCCGCTCGAGAACCCGAACCTCGGGCCACTCGAGTACGACTGCGAGGCGGGGAACCAGATGCTCGACGACCTGGGCTACGCCAAGGGGTCCGACGGCATTCGCGTCGCCCCGGCGACCACCGGCCAGTACGCCGAGCCCGAGCACAAGATGGAGTACGAGATCGTCACGCCGACCTCGACGGACTTCAACGTCGACCGCTCCTTCGAGATCGTGCAGGAGGGCTTCGCCGCGGCCGGCGTGGAGGTGACGCAGAAGGTCGGCGGCGACTCCTCGGCGACCTATGCGATCGAGACCGGCGACAACTGCGATCCCGCCAAGTCCACGGGCTACGACAAGTTCGACATCGCCATGTGGGACTGGGTCGGCTACATCGACCCCGACTTCATGCTCTCCGTCGTCACCAAGGGTCAGTGGTGCTCCTGGAGCGACACGGGCTGGGACGACCCCAAGTACGACGAGCTCTACCAGCAGCAGGGAACGACGGTCGATCCCGAGGAGCGCGAGCGGATCGTCCACGAGATGCAGCAGATCATCTACGACAACTTCCTCTACACGCAGCTCACGAACCACGTCTACATCGACGCGCACCGGAAGGAGTGGGACGGCTTCGAGACGGAGCTGAACGCCTACTCGAAGCGCTACTACACGACCCCGCACCAGGTCGGTTAGGAGGCAGGTAGCGAACGGCGCGGAGGAGCGCGAGGCGTGACGGGGCTCGACTACGTCGGGAGGCGGGTCCTGTTCGCGCTCGTGACCGTCTTCGTCGCGGTCACCCTCAACTTCGTGCTCTTTCGCGCCCTTTCGGGCGACGCCGTCTCGGCGCTCCGCTGTCGCCAGTGCACGGCGCAGTTCAAGGAATACCAGCGCCAGGAGCTCGGCCTCGACAAGTCGAGGTGGGAGCAGTACCGGCTCTACCTGGCCGACCTCGCCCGCGGCGACCTCGGCCGCTCGCTCCGCAACGAGCGCCCCGTCACCGGCGAGCTGTGGGATCCGATCAAGAACACGCTCCCGATGATCACGCTTGCCTCGGTGTTCGCCATCGTCCTGGGGACGATCGTGGGGGTGGTCGCCGCCTGGCGGCGCGGAACGATCGTGGACAAGGCCGGCCTCTGGAGCGGGCTCGCGTTCTACTCGATGCCGCCCCAGTGGCTCGGGCTCATGCTCGTGTTCTTCGTCGCCGGGGCGGTCGGGCTGCCCACCGCAGGAATCAAGGACCCGATCCTCGGCATCCTCGGCGACGCCTCCACCTTCGACGTGGTCGTCGACCGGCTAGAGCACATGCTCCTTCCTGCGCTCACGCTCGGGCTCGTCCTCTACGGGCAGTTCGCCCTCGTCGTCCGCTCGGCAATGCTGGAGACGCTGGGGGAGGACTACACGCTCACAGCGAGGGCGAAGGGGCTCTCCAACTGGGGAGTCGTCCGGAAGCACGCTTTCCGCAACGCGCTTCTCCCGCTCGTCACGCTGATCGCGATCGACCTCGGGTTCATCATCGGGGGCTCCATCACGATCGAGTACGTGTTCTCGTATCCGGGCATCGGGCTTGCGGTGGTGGAGGCGATCGACCAGCGCGACTATCCGATCCTCCAGGGAGCCTTCCTGCTCCTCGCCCTCTCCGTGATCCTCTTCAACCTCCTCGCCGACCTGCTGTACTTCAAGCTCGATCCGAGGGTCCAGACGTGAGCCACGTCCTCGAGACCCCGGTCTCCGAGGGGCCCCCCGCCGCACCGAGCAGGGCGGGCGTGCTCCGGCGGATCGTCCTCTCCCAGCCGCAGACGCTCGTGGGCCTTCTCATCCTGCTGCTCTTCGTCGGCGTCGCGTTCATCGGCCCGCTCCTCCTCGACCAGGACGCCAAGACGAAGGTGGGCGACGTCTTCGAGTCGCCGAGCTCCGCCCACCTGCTCGGCCTCGACGGCGGGGGCGCCGACATGTTCGCGCTCCTCGTCGACGGCGCGAGAGTCTCGCTCATCGTCGGGTTCGCGGCGGCCGCCGTCTCGGCTCTCATCGGCGGCCTGATCGGGCTCCTCTCCGGCTTCTTCGGGGGGAAGACCGACACGGTTCTGATGCGGATCACGGACTACGTCCTCGTCATTCCGGACGTTCCCCTGATGGTCGTCGTGGCCGCGCTCTTCGGCCGCAGCCTCACGAACATCATCCTCATCATCGGCGTCATCTACTGGACGACGACGGCGCGCCTCATCCGCGCGCAGGTGAAGAGCGTGCGGGAGCGCGTCTACGTGCGGCGGGCGAGGGCGCTCGGCGCGGGGAACTCGCGCCTGATCGCGCGGCACATCCTCCCCCAGGTCGCACCGCTCCTCATCGCCAACACCGTGCTGCTCGTCGCCTACGCGATCTTCGCGGAGACCTTCATCACGTTCCTCGGCCTGGGCGACCCGAGCCTCGTCTCCTGGGGCCGGCTGATCCAGAACGCGTTCACGGACGACGCCATCCTCAACGACGCGTGGTGGGCGATCGTCCCTCCGGGCGTCTGCGTGACGCTCGTCATCCTCGCCTGCACGATGGTCGGTCAGTCGATGGAGGACGCGCTCAACCCGCGCCTGCGGGTCGGACACCTCTCGGTGCGCCGCTTCCGCCTCCGCACGCTGCCGCGGGAGGTCGAGGGGCGATGAACGTCGCTCGCCTGCGGCT
>JBOHAJ010000135.1:0-6887 GCA_050697715.1 Gaiellaceae bacterium | reverse complement strand
GTGCAGGATCGCGTGCTCGACGCCGCCGATGTACTGGTTCACAGGCAGCCAGTAGTCGGCCACGGAGCGGTCCCAGGCCGCCCGGTCGTTCCGCGCGTCGCAGTAGCGGATGAAGTACCAGGAGGAGTCGACGAACGTGTCCATCGTGTCCGTCTCCCGGCGCGCCTCTCCCCCGCAGCGCGGACACGTCGTCCGCACCCATTCCTCGGCGGCGGCGAGCGGCGAGCGCCCCCTGGGGAGATACTCCGCGACTTCGGGCAGGAGCACGGGCAGGTCCTCCTCGGGCACCGGGACGATCCCGCAGGAGTCGCAGTAGAGGATCGGAATGGGGCAGCCCCAGTAGCGCTGCCGGGAGAGGAGCCAGTCGCGGAGGCGGTAGCCCACGGCTGGCTTGCCGAGCCCTCGACCCTCCAGCCACTCGACGATCGCCTTCTTCGCCTCCGGGCTCGCCAGGCCCGAGAACTGGGCCGAGTCGACCAGCCGCTCGTTCTCCGAGTGGCCGACGTAGGCGGTCCCCTCCTCGGCCTCGCCGTCCTCCGGGACCACGACGGCCTTGACCGGGAGCTCGTAGCGGCGCGCAAACTCGTAGTCGCGCTCGTCGTGCGCCGGTACCGCCATGATCGCGCCCGTCCCGTACTCCATCACCACGTAGTCGGCGACCAAGACCGGGATACGCGCGTCGTTGACCGGGTTGGTGGCGAAGCGGCCCGTGAAGACGCCGGTCTTCTCCTTCTCCGGGTCGGCGCGCTCCACCGCCGAGTGGGCGGCGGCGTGACGAGCGTACTCGAGCACCTCCTGCTCGTGCGGGGTGCCTTCCACAAGCCTCGGAATGAGCGGGTGCTCGGGCGCGAGCACGAAGAACGTCGCGCCGAAGAGCGTGTCCGGGCGCGTGGTGAAGACGGGCAGGTCCTCCTCCAGCTCCTCGATGCGGAAGACGATCTCCGCTCCCTCGGAGCGGCCGATCCAGTTCCGCTGCATCGTGAGCACGTGCTCGGGCCAGGATTCGAGCAGGTCCATCTCTTCGAGCAGGCGGTCGGCGTAGGCCGTGATGCGGAAGAACCACTGCTCGAGGTTCCGCGACTCGACCTCGGCGCCGCAGCGCTCGCAGCGCCCGTCGATCACCTGCTCGTTGGCGAGGACGGTCTGGTCGTTCGGACACCACTTGACCGGCGCCTCCTTGCGGTAGGCCAGGCCGGCCTCGTAGAACTGGAGGAAGATCCACTGCGTCCAGCGGTAGTAGTCAGGCTCGTGCGTGGCGACCTCGCGGTCCCAGTCGATCGCCCACCCCATCCTGCGCATCTGCTCGCGGATGGCGGCGATGTTGCGCTCGGCGACGGCTCGCGGGTGCCCGCCCTCCTTGATGGCGGCGTTCTCCGCCGGGAGGCCGAACGCGTCGTAGCCCATCGGGCGCAGCACCTGCCAGCCGCTCCGCCGGCGCACGTGCGCCACGACGTCGCCGAGCGTGTAGTTCTTCACGTGCCCCATGTGAAGCTCGCCGGAGGGGTACGGGAGCATCTCGAGCACGTACGTCTTCCGCGAGTCCGCGTCGCTCGGGAGCTCCGGATTGGGGACGTAGAAGGCCCGCTCGCGCTCCCAGGTCTCCTGCCATTTACGCTCGATCGCTTCCGGCTCGTATCGCTCCATCACACTGTCCTCGAGAAACGAAAAACCTCTCTTTCGAGAGGCAGTGGGAGAGTCATGCGACCGGCGTTTCCGCCGCTCGTGTTCTCTCCTGTCACCCGGTAAGAAGGTGCCCCATCGTGAGAAAACTCTAGCGATAAACTCGGCCGCGTGTTCCTGACGCGCCTGGGGATTCCGAAGCTTTGGCGCGAGGACCCGGAGGTTCTCTGGCCGTTCATACGCTACTTCCCCGGCTCCGCGGTGCTCTGGCTCGCGCCGTCGCACGGCTACGGCGCGGAGCGGGTTCCCACGGAAGGCGGCGGCGTTATCGCCGCTAACCATCTCTCCGCTATCGACCCGCCGCTCGTGGGCGCGCTGTGCCCGCGCACGATCTACTACATGGCGAAGGCGGAGCTGCTCGAGATGCCGGTCGTGGGCGAGCTCTTGCAGTGGACCGGCGCGTTTCCGGTTCGGCGCGGCGAGGGCGACCGGGACTCGCTCCGCCTGGCGCGCGCGATCGCCCGCGACGGGCACATGGTCGGGGTCTTCGTCGAGGGGACACGGCAGCGGCTCGGCTACCCGGGACGTGTCCTTCCAGGCGCGATGATGATCGCCCTCCAGGAGGGAGTGCCTGTCGTTCCGTGCGGCGTCTACTCCTTCGGCTGGTCGCTTCGGAACCGGATGCGATGCGCGGTCGTCTGGGGGGAGCCGATCGACCTCTCCGGGCTCCCGCGCTCGGGGCGCGGCTACAAGGAGGCAGCAGACATCGTCGGGTCGGAGGTACTCCGTCTCTGGCGCCTCGCGGGGGAAGCGGTCGCCGCGGGCTTGCCGCCCGAGCTCCCCGACGGCGCACGGCGCACGCCCGGGCGCTACCTCGTCTTCACGGGCGGCTCGACGACACCGAGCTCCTCGAGGAGCGTGAAGAAGGCCCTCGCGTAGGCGAGACGCAGACGCGCTCCCAAACTGCGGCCGCCATATGATCGGCCACGGCGTCGAGTCCTAGCCTGACCGGGCTCCGGAGCCGGAGCAGGGACATACCGTCAAGCGGGGACGTCAGGCTTCCGATAGGAAGCGTGATGCGCGTTTTGCGACGATCATTCCCGGCAGGGCTCCTCCGGCGACTCGCCTGGCACGGACCCCTGCTGACGTCGTCGGACGAACGGGAGCACCGGACGGCGATGGCGCGCGCGGCCGTCTACCTCTACCTCGCAGGAGCGACGCTGGGAGCGCTGACGCTGCTGTTCCCTTCCTCCGGACGAAACGCAACCGCGGTGGCCGCAACCTCGGTGGCGGCGTACCTTCTCGCCGGCCTCCACCTGATTGCCTTCGAGCGGCTGCCCTTCTGGGCGTTCCAGGCGAGCGGCGCCTGCGCGACCGCGCTCATCACGGCGGCGGTGCATTTCGGAGGCGAGACCGGCGGCGCCTACCGGCCACTCTATCTCTGCGTGGTGTTCTACGCCGTCTTCTTCTACGACGTCCGGGCTGCGAGCATCCAGCTCGGGCTCATCGCCGCCGGGTACGCGTACCTCGTGACCTTCCCGGGCGTGCACGGGCCCGCCCCCGTGCACGCTCTCGTCGCGGTCGCGATGCTGGCCATTGCGGGCGTGATCGTCTTCGTTCTGAAACGGCGGCTGAGGGCGCTCGGGGGAGGCCTTGCCAGCAGCGAGCGGCAGTACCGGGATCTCGTCGAGCAGCTTCCGCTCGTTACGTACGTTCGCGGCCTCGAGGTGCTCGAGTCGAACTCGTACGCGAGCCCCCAGGTCGAGGACCTCCTCGGCTATTCCGTCGAGCAGTGGGAGACCGAACCTGGGCTTCTCTCGAGAGTGATCCACCCGGACGACCGCGAGCGGGTGATCGCGGAGTTCGAGGCTCTACGGAAGACGGGCGAGCCCTTCTGCGGCGAGTACCGGTGCGTCCGCCCGGACGGGCGGGTCGTCTGGGTCCGGGACAGCACGGTGCCGGTCCGCGACGAGTCGGGCCGGCCGTCGCACGTCCAGGGCTACCTCCTCGACATCGACCAAGCGAAGGCGGCAGAGGCGGCCCTCCGCATGAGCGAGCAGCGCTTCCGAGCGCTCGTCGCAAACGTGCCGGGAGCCATCTTCCGCTGCGAGAACGAGCCCGAGTGGACGATGGAGTTCGTCAGCGACGCGATCGAGGAGATCACCGGCTATCCGGCCTCCGATTTCGTTGGCAACCGCGCTCGTCCGTACGGGAGCATCATCCACCGCGACGACAGCGCCGGCCTGGACCCGGAGCTGGCCGCAGGTCGCCCCTACGAGGTCGAGTACCGGATCGTCCACGCGGACGGCTCCCTGCGCTGGGTCTTCGAGCGCGGCCAGGGTGTGCCCGATGAGCGCGGGAAGCTGTGGCTCGAGGGCGTCATCTTCGACATCACCGAGCGCAAGCAGGCTGAGGAGCGGCTCACCAAGACCGAGCGGAGGAACCGCACGCTCGTCGAGCAGCTCCCGCTCATCACCTATGTCGCGGCCCTCGACGACGTGAGCTCCGCGATCTATATGAGCCCCCAGTGCGAGCAGATCCTCGGCTACCCCGTCCAGGAGTGGCTCGACGACCCGGACATGTGGGCGCGGCTCCTCCATCCCGAGGACCGGGACCGCACGCTCGAGGCGCACCGGCGGACGCTTCCGACCGGCGAGGGCTTCGACTGCGAGTACCGGCTGATCGCCAAGGACGGCCGGGCCGTCTGGTTCCGCGACCGCTCCGGCACGATCTACGACGACGCCGGTGCTCCCCTGCACTCGCACGGCTACATGCTCGACATCACCGAGGCGAAGCGCGCTCAGGAGGAGATCGTCCGCGCGAAGGAGTTCTCCGAGACCCTCATCCGCACGGCGAACGTCATGGTCGTCGGCCTCGACCTCGACGGGCGCGTCACCCTCTTCAACGAAGCAGCCGAGCAGGTGACCGGGTACAGCTTCGAGGAGCTGTGCGGCCGCTCCTGGTTCGAGCTCGTCGTCCCCGGCGAGCGTGACCGGGCCGCGGAGGCAGAGACCGACGAGAGTCCGATCCTGACGAAGTCGGGGGAGGAGCGCTTCGTCTCCTGGCGGAACAGCGAGGTGCGCGAGAACGGCCGCGTCACCGGGACGATCTCGTTCGGGATCGACATCACGGAGCGGAAGGGGCTCGAAGACCAACTCCGGCAGTCGCAGAAGATGGAGGCCGTCGGCCGGCTCGCCGGCGGCATCGCGCACGATTTCAACAACCTCCTCACGGCGATCTCCGGGTACAGCGACTTCGCGCTCGCCAACGTCGAGCCCGGAGGCGCGGCCGCGGCCGACATCGGGGAGATCTCCAAGGCGGCCGGGCGCGCCTCCTCGCTCACGCGACAGCTCCTCGCCTTCAGCCGCCGCCAGGTCCTTCAGCCGAAGGTGCTGAGCCTGAACGAAGTCGTCGGCGACCTGGAGGGAATGCTCCGGCGGCTGATCGGCGAGAACGTTCGCCTGAAGGTCACGCTCGACCCCGGCCTCGACGCGGTGCGGGTGGACCGCGGGCAGATCGAGCAGGTGCTCATGAACCTCACCCTCAACGCCCGGGACGCGATGCCGGACGGGGGCGACCTGCTCCTGACGACGAAGAGCGTCGAGGTCAGCGGAGCCCGCGCGGAGGCTACGCTCGACCTCCAGCCCGGCTCGTACGCCACGCTCGTGGTGAGCGACACCGGGCACGGAATGGACTCCGAGACGCGCTCCCGCGCGTTCGAGCCCTTCTTCACGACCAAGAAGCCCGGCGAGGGTACCGGCCTCGGGCTGGCGACGGTGTACGGCATCGTCAAGCAGAGTGGCGGCTCCATCCGCCTCGACTCGATGCCGGGCAAAGGCGCCGTCTTCACCCTCTACTTCCCGAAGGCGTGGCAGGGCGAGCAGCACAAAGCGCCCGTCCTCGTGGCGCCGGACCACGCCAACGGGTCGGAGACGATCCTGCTCGTCGAGGACGAGGACGTCGTCCGCGACCTTGTCCGCAAGATGCTCGAGCAGGGGGGCTACACGATCCTCGAGGCGTGCGACGGCAGAGAGGCGCTCACCCTGAGCAAGGAGCACGTGGCGGGTATCGACCTTCTCCTCACGGACGTCGTCATGCCCGGGATGAACGGCCGGGAGCTCGCCGAGCGCATCTGGTTCACGCGTCCCGAGACGAGGGTCCTCTACATGTCGGGGTACACCGATCTGCGCGTCTTCGACCCCGAGGTGCTCGACCCGGGCTCGGCCTTTCTGCACAAGCCCTTCACGTACGCCGAGCTGGCCGGCAAGGTGCGCGAGATCCTCGATGCACCGAGTCCCGAGATGGCGGCCTAGCACTAGTGTCCGGGCTTGTCCTGGTGGCGGACGACGAGGGTGCGGTGCGCGGCCTCGTCGCGACGCTCCTCGCCCGCGAGGGCTTCGAGGTCGTGACCGCCGAGGACGGCCGGGAGGCGCTCGAAGCGCTCCAGGCGCGGGACGGCGAGCTCGTCGCGGGCGTTCTGGACGTCGAGATGCCGCACGTGAGCGGCGACGAGCTCCTGCGCGGGCTACGCCGCGAAGGCAGCCGATTGCCCGTCATCCTCTCTAGCGGCTACGGCGACCCGCGCGGCGTTCCGGACGACGACCAGCTCATCGCCTTCCTGGCGAAGCCGTATCGCATGAGCGACCTCATCGCCTGCCTGCGCGGGCTCATCCTCGCGGCCTAGCGAACGGGAATCCTTACCGACCTGGCGCTATCGGAGGGCGAATCGATCAGTGGCGCGGATCAACTCTCGAGTGAGCCCGGGATGGTCGGGGGAGTGCCCCGCGTCTTCGACGATCACGAGCTCGGCGCGTGGCCAGACATGGTTGAGCTCCCATGCAGTGGCGAGTGGTGCCTGCAGGTCAAAGCGCCCGTTCACCAGGAGCCCGGGAATGTCGGCCAGAACGTGGGCGTCGCGGAGCAGGCTCCCTTCCTCGAGGAACGCATCGTGCTTGACGTAGTGGGTCACGAGGCGCGCAAAGGCCAGCGCATACGCAGGATCGGTGAACCGCTGGGCTAGCCCAGCGGTCGGAGGCCACGCGGGCGTCGCGGACTCCCACGTGCACCACGCTACTGCGGCGCGCCGGCGAACCGCGGGGTCGGGATCGTACAGCAGTCTGTGGAATGCCTCGACGATGTCGCCGTCTCGCTCGGCGACCGGCAGCGCAGCGCGGAGACGCTCCCACTGCTCGGGGAACAGGACGGCCAAACCGCCGCGAAACAACCAGTCGAACTCCCTGCGACGTCCGGTGGTGACACCCCAGAGG
>JBOHAJ010000134.1:0-4065 GCA_050697715.1 Gaiellaceae bacterium | reverse complement strand
CACGACGGCCGGGTCGCGCGGAGAGGGACTTGCGGTGGCCTGCGCTGGCGGCTCGGTGCGCTGGCCGGCGGCCGGTCGCGGAAACAAGGTCGAGTATGCGAGCCCGAGCGCGGCAAGGACGCCGAGGGCGAAGGCCGCCTGCGGCGGAAGGTGAAAGAGACGCCCCATCCCATGCCGTCATCGGGCAACGGGCGGGCGGCGCGAATCACTCGAACGAGGGATACGTCATGTGGAGATCGCCGGGGCCGAGCGCACTCTGGCGACGGGTTCGCGCTCAGCCGGCGCGTGTGCTCACGGAGAGAACCCCGAGAGGCTGTCCTCCGCCCGCGGCGTGTGGTAAAAACCGGAGTAGTCGGAGGGCGTGCCGGGGTCCCGTCCCGACGGCTCGGGCGAGATACCCATTCCGTGACCAGAGACGCGCACCACGTGACCCGCAAGCACGTACTCCTCCGCGAGGTGAACGAGCGCGTTCGCACGCTCGCTCGCCACGGTCCGCTGCCCGAGAGCGAGTACGTCGAGTTCGTCTGCGAGTGTGGACGCCAGGAGTGCCTCGAGCCGATCCGGCTCACGCTGGATGAGTACGGCGCGATCCGCTCCGAGCCGGCACACTTCGCCGTCCTTCCGAACCATGAGGAAGTCGAGGTCGAGTCGGTGATCCACGGGAACGACCGCTACCGGATCGTCCGCCGGGCCGCGCGAGCGACGACCGTCTCCCAGTCCCGGCGCTGACCCGGGGTCAGTTGCCCGGAAGCGTGGTCGTCGCCGCCTCGACGACCTGCTCCTGGAGCCAGCTGAGGTATGCATAGACGGCAAGCTCGTACGCTTCCGGATCGTGCGGGTCGAACTCGCGCTCGTACACCTCCTCCGTCACCCCGAGGCGCTCGCCGAGCACGAGCCGGAGATCGTTGAGCGCCCCGAGCCACGCGTGCAGCTCCTCCTTCCGGAGCCGCTCGCGGCCGGACGTCGCCTCCAGCGTCCGGAGCGCCTCGCGTCGTCCGGCAAGGAGCTCGTCGTGCATCAGCCGGCGGTACTCGGTCTCCCCCTCGACGTCGTCCTCGTAGCCCGGCGGGAAGAGGCGTCGGAGCATCGGGTTGCTCGCCTCGTCGTCCAGAAGCGCGCGGAACTCGGCGAGGAGCCTGCGAAGCAGCTCCCGCTCGTCGTGCGAGAGACGCAGCCGGAAGTCTCCTTCCGGCGTCCTATCGATCGGGGCCCTGAACATGGTCAGTCGCGCCGCATCGTCGCCCAGAGCCCGTGCGCGTGCAGGCGGGAGACGTCGTGCTCGGCCTTCTCGCGCGTTCCGCCCGACACGACCGCCCTCCCCTCGTGGTGCACCTGAAGCATGAGTCGGGTCGCTTTCTCCTTCGGGTAGCCGAAGAGCTTCTGGAAGACGAAGGTGACGTACGACATGAGGTTGATCGGATCGTTCCAGACGATCACGATCCAGGGGCGGTCATGCTCGGGCTCCGATTCGCCCGCTGGACGATCGACCTCGACCTCGGCTGGAGCGACGGTCATACCTGGATTGTGGCTCAGGGTGCGCATGACGAAGAGTGTGGCTAGCCGTATTCCGCCGGCTTGACCACTTCGTCACCATTGGGGCAATGGCCAGGACAATCCTCATCGTCGACGACCACCCGAACTTCCGCGCCACGGCGCGCGCGCTGTTGCAAGCGGACGGGTTCGAGGTCGTCGGCGAGGCGGAGGACGGTGCTTCGGCGATCGAGGCGGTCGCGCGGCTTCACCCCGATCTCGTTCTGCTCGACGTACAGCTCCCGGACATGGACGGCTTCGCCGTCGCCGCCGAGATCGGCAGGCCGAACGGCAACTGTCCGGACGTCGTCCTGACCTCGAGCCGGGACGCAGCCGACTTCGGCCCGCTCGTCGCGGAGTCGGGAGCCCGGGGCTTCGTCCCGAAGGCCGAGCTGTCGGGCGCGGCCCTCCGCTCTGTGCTTCGATAGCAGGATGAAACGGATCCAGCTGGCGATCGTCGCCGCGGGACTCCTCGCCACGGCCGGAGGGCTCTACCTCGTCTTTACGAGCGACCACGAGGAGACCCCCGCCTTCACGGCGGCCGTCAATCTCGTGGTCGTCTGGGCGTTCATCATCACGGGCCTCGTCGCCTGGTCGCGCCGGCCGGAGAACCGTTTCGGGGTCCTCATGGCGGCCGTCGGGCTCACGTGGATCCTCGGCGCGCTGAGCGAGTCGAACTCGAGCGTTCCCTTCAGCCTCGGAGTCATCCTGGGCCCAGTCGGCGTCGCCGTATTCATCCACGCGCTGCTCGCCTTCCCCCGCGGCTACCTCGAGACCAGGCTCGTCGTCGCGGCCGTCGCGGCGGCGTACGGGGTCGTGACCGTCGGGCAGCTCCTCTACGTTCTCTTCGAAGACAATCTCTGCGAAGACTGTCCGGAGAACGCGTTGCTCGTGGTCGAAAGCGAGCCCGCGGTCACGGCGGTGGGCATCGTCAGCGCTGCCGTCGGCCTCTTCATCCTCGCCGCGACGATCGCCGTGCTCGTGCGGCGGTGGCGCGCCGCCTCTGCGCCCCTTCGCCGGATCCTCGCTCCCGTATACACCACGGCCGGCGCGACGCTGCTCATCCTGACGGTGACCGCCTTCGTCGCGAGCTTCTCAGAGCCGGCCGCGGACGCGCTCAACTGGCTCTTGCTCTTCACCTTCGCGTCGGTCCCGCTCGCCTTCCTCGCGGGACTGCTGCGAACCCGGCTCGCGCGCGCCGGCGTCGGCGGGCTGGTGGTCGAGCTCGGAGGGACCAAAGCGGCGGGAGAGATACGGCAAGGTGCGATGCGACGCTCCCTCGGCGATCCCACGCTCCGACTCGCGCACTACGTCCCGGAGACGGGGAGCTACGTCGACATGGAAGGACGTCCGCTCGAGCTCCCTGGAGAAGACGACGAGGAGCGGGTCGCCACCGTGATCGAGCGCGAAGGACAGCCGGTGGCCGCCCTCGTCCACGACAAGTCGCTGCGCGACGATCCGACCGCGCTCGACGCGGTCGCGGCAGCCGTCGGTCTCTCGCTCGAGAACGATCAGCGCCTGGCGGACCTCACCGCCTCCGAGGCGCGCAACCGGGCCCTGATCGACGGGATGCCCGACCTTATGTTTCGCATGCGCGGGGACGGCACGTACCTGGACGTGAAGGGCGACCGCAGCGCGCTCGTCGCAGACCCCGAGGAGCTCATCGGCAGCAACGTCTTCGACGTTCTTCCTGCGGAGCTCGCCGACCACGTCATGGGCGCGGTCCGTCGGGCCCTGGAGCAGGGCACGCTGCAAACGGTCGAGTACCGGCTGACGTTGCAGGGCGTGCCGCGCGACTTCGAGGCGCGGAACGTCGTCAGCGGGGAGGACGAGGTCGTCGTCATCGTCCGCGACATCACCGAGCGCAAGCGGGCCGAGGAGGAGCTCGAGCGCCTCCACGTCGAGCTCCAGGCGCGCCACCGCGACCTCGAGCGCGAGCGGGATTTCATCCGCACCGTCGTCGACACCGCCCCGAGCCTCTTCTGCCTCGTGACGCCGGGCGGGTTCATAGTGCGCTTCAACCAGACGCTGGAGAGCCTCTCGGGCCGCTCCGACAGCGACCTCGTCCGCGGCCACGCGTTCTGGGACGTCTTCATCGCGCCGGAGGAGCGCGACGAGGTCCGGCGCGAGTTCGAGCGCGTGTCCGCCGACCGGTCGAGCGGGGAGCACGAGAACCACTGGATCTCGGCGGACGGGGAGCGGCGGCTGATCGCGTGGTCGACGATACCCTTGGTCGACGAGCGGGGAGCGTCCCGCTACCTCATCAGCGGGATGGACGTGACCGAGCGGAAGCGCCACGAGAGCGAGCTGCGCCGCTCGCGCGCCCGTATCGTCCAGGCCGGCGACGTCGAGCGCCGTCGGCTCGAGCGCAATCTCCACGACGGTGCCCAGCAGCGACTCGTCTCGCTTTCGCTCGCCCTCCGGCTGGCGGAGTCGAAGCTCGAGAGCGACCCGCATGAGGCCGGGCGACTGCTCGACGCCGCCTCGGATGAGCTCGCCCAGGCCCTCCAGGAGCTGCGCGAGCTCGCGCGCGGG
>JBOHAJ010000133.1:0-13794 GCA_050697715.1 Gaiellaceae bacterium | reverse complement strand
GTCATGTTCCAGCCCTTCGAGAGAGAAAAGATCTCGGCCCCGACTTCCTTCGCCCCCGGCGTGGCGAGGAAGCTGGGCGGCCGGTAGCCGTCGAAGGCGATCTCGGTGTAGGCGGAGTCGTGGATCGCGACGAGGCCGTGCTCGCGCGCGAAAGAGACCGCCCGCTCGAAGAAGCGGTCCGCCACGACCGCTCCGGTCGGGTTGTTCGGATAGTTGAAGTAGAGGAGGTTTGCCTTGGAAGCGATTCCCGGCGGAATCGCGTCCAACTGGAGCATGAAGCCGTGTGCCGCTGCGAGCGGCAGGTAGTGGACATCCGCCCCGGCAAAGACCGGGCCCGACGTGTACGGCGGGTAGCCCGGGTCGGGCGCGAGGCAGACGTCGCCCGGGTCGAGGCAGGCGAGCGCGACGTGCGCGACGCCCTCCTTGCCGCCGAGAACGGGGATCACCTCCGAACCCGGGTCGATCTCGACGTCGAAGCGGTCTCGGTAGAAGCCCGCGACGGCGTCCCGGAAGGGAGCGAGGCCGCGGTTGGAGGGGTACCGATGTGTCTCCGGCCGCGCTACTTGGCGGCGCAACTCCTCGATCACCGGCGCCGGCGTCGGCAGGTCGGGGTCGCCGATGCCGAGCGAGATGACGTCCACCCCGGCCTCCCGCATCTCCGCGATCTTCCGCTCGAGCTCGGCGAAGAGGTACGGCGGAACCTGGTCGAGGCGCCTAGCGAATCTCATCGAGGAGCTCCTGTGACACCTCACCGGTGCAGATCTCCTGCGCGGGGCCGGTCAGCCGGGCGTGGAAGCGCTCGTCGATCTCCACGCGCAGGTCGCCACCCGCGAGATGCACCGTGACGGGGCTCTCGCACCATCCGTTCGCGACCGCCGCCCCAGCGACGGCACACGCGCTCGTCCCGGAGGAGAGCGTCTCCCCCGCTCCGCGCTCCCAGACGCCGACCGTGGCGTCGCTTCGCGAGTCCACGCGGACGAGCTGGACGTTCGTGCGCTCAGGGAAGCGCGGGTGGTTCTCCACGAGCGGGCCCAGGCGCAGGAGCTCCGCCCGCTCGGGAGCGCGGCGGATGACCGCGTGGGGGTTGCCGACCGAGACCGGCGTGAATTCGAGCCGCGTGCCGTCGACCTCGAGCACCTCGACCGGGAAGACCTCGACCGGGCCCAGGTCCATCTCCACCTCGAGCCCGCTGCGCATGCGCGCGACGACCTCGCGCGGGCCCACGGAGATCGTCACCGCGTCCGCGCCCCCCCGGCGCGCGAGCCAGCGGGCCGCGATGCGGGTGCCGTTGCCGGAGAGCTCGGCCGTCGAGCCATCCGGATTCCAGATAACGACCTCGGCGCGGAGGCCGTCGGCGGAGACGACCTCGAGGATGCCGTCCGAGCCGATCCCGAGGTGGTAGTCGCAGAGGCGGCGGACGAGTGCAGAGCCGAGCGGAGAGCCGACCTCAGCCCGTTCCACGAGCAGGTAGTCGTTGCCGAGCCCGTGCCACTTCGAGAATCTCATCTGCGACGTCGCCCGGGGGGCGATCGGCGGCAAGGCTAACGATTCCGGGAATGCGCCGCATCCACTTGCGCTGGTAGGCGGCGTACTGCCTCGTTCGCAGGGCGAGGGCGGCGATCGCCTCCGGGCGGAGCAGCTCGGTGACCTCTCGTAGCCCGATGACCTGGCGGGCGGTGCTCGAGAGCGGGCCTGCGAGCGCGCGGCGCGCCTCGTCCTCCACCCCGCGCTCGAACATCTCCCGTACGCGCTGCCCGATCCGTTCCACGAGCAGGTCGCGCGGTACGTCGAGGCCGAAGATCACGGTCGCGTAGCGGGTCTCCTCCGTCCAGAGGCGGCTCTCGGCCGGGACGAGCGAGGCGCCGGTCTCGACGAGCTCGAGCGCCCGGACGACGCGGCGGCGGTCGTTCGGGTGGACGGCCGCGGCGGCCGCGGGGTCGCGCTGCGCGAGGAGCTCGTGCGCCCGCTCCGGGCCGACGCGGTCGTAGAGGCGCTCGACGCGGGCACGCAGCTCCGGCGGCGGCGCGGACGGGACGTCGAGGTCGGCCAGCGCGGCGCGCAGGTAGAGGCCGGTGCCGCCCACGACGATGGGGGTGCGGGCGGCCGCCAGGATCTCGTCGATCGCGGCATGCGCGAGCTCGGCGTACTCGGCGACGGAGGCGTCCTTCGAGAGCGGCCAGACGCCCACCAGCCTGGCCGGGAACTCGGACTGGTTCGTGAGGATCGGCAGGCCTCGGTAGACCTGCATGGAGTCCGCGGAGACGAGCTCCGCGGGAATCCGGTCGGCGAGCGCCTCGGCGACGGCTGTCTTCCCCGAGGCAGTCGGCCCGAAGATCGCGAGGACGAGGGAAGCGGTGTCGGGGACGGGCTATCCCTTCTCCTTGAGTCCGTAGGTCGAAGCCTTGAGCACGAGAGTGACGAAGGTCAAGTCCACGGTGCCGACGGACCCCGTCACCTCCCAACATCCTTCGCTCGGGAAGAAGATCGCGCTCGGTTGGAATCCCGAGGACCCGTATCCGGCGGGAATCTCAGCGGTTAGTGGAGGAGCGTTCCCGCCCAGCCTGCGACCCGCGATCACGAGCTGCCCTCTGACGCCCCTCCACCAGGGCCACTTCATCCTGATGGAACCTTCCTCCACGATGAAGCCGGGCCCGACGATGACGACGTTGTGCGGCCAGAACTGCGTCCACAGCTTGCCGTTTCCGTAGGAGTCGCCGGCCGGCCAGTCACGCACATTCGCGGGAGCGCTGCGATTCGGGAGCGTCAGCGGGCAGGTTCCCTCGGTGCTCGGAGTCGTGCCGCTCGTAGGCGCCGCCGAGCGGGTCGTCGCGGGAGGTGCCGTACCTCCGGGCTCGCCCGCTGAATCGGAGCCTCCGGCGCAGCCCGCTAGAACCAGAGCGCTTACGGCTAGCAGAACGAATCTCGCGGTCATGGTGACTCTCGCCTACTACACGCGGCGAAGGCCAGCGGTTCCCGTCGCGCGAAAACGAGACGGCCGAGGCGAAGGGGCTGTCATCGCCCGGGGCCGCCGCGGGCCTCCCTCCAGTTCCAGCCTATCGCCGGAAGGCGCGCGTGGGGTACACGCACCGTCACGGAACTGTCGCTAGGCGGCGGCGAGAGCCGCCTCCACGCCCCTGAGGGTCGTCGAGGTCGCGCCCTCAATGCGTACATCCACGAGCTCGCCCGGTCGAGCCGTCCCGCGGAAGTTGACCGTCGTGTTGCGCCGAGTACGCCCCCTGAGGAGCGCCGGGTCGGTGCGGCTCGGTCCCTCGACGAGCACCTCCTCGAGGCGGCCGACGCGATCCTGGTTGCGCTCGTGCGCAACTCGCTGGACGACCTCGACGAGGCGCTCGATGCGCTCGTGCTTGACCTCTTCCGGGACCTGGTCGGGCATCGCCGCCGCCTCCGTTCCCGCCCGCGGGCTGTAGACGAACGTGAAGGCGCTGTCGAAGCGCACCTCCTCGACCACCTCGAGGGTCGCCTCGAAGTCCGCCTCCGTCTCGCCCGGGAAGCCGACGATCACGTCCGTCGAAAGGGCGAGGTCAGGGATCGCGGCGCGCAGCTTCTCGACCAGGCGGAGGTAGCGCGCCCGGTCGTAGGTACGTCGCATCGTCTTGAGGACGCGGCTCGACCCGGACTGAAGCGGCAGGTGCGTGTGCTCGCAGACCGCCGCGCACTCCGTCATCGCGGCGATCACCGGCTCGCGGAAGTCCTTCGGGTGGGGGCTCGTGAAGCGGATCCGCTCGATGCCCTCGACCGCGTCCACGGCGCGCAGGAGCTCGCCGAACTCGGTGCGGACGTCCGGGAGGAGGTCCCGTCCCCAGGAGTTGACGTTCTGGCCGAGCAGCGTCACCTCGCGCACCCCCTCGCGTGCGAGTCGGGTGACCTCGGCGAGGATCTCGCCCGGGCGGCGGCTCGTCTCCCGGCCTCGCACGCGCGGCACGATGCAGTAGGAGCAGACCGAGTTGCACCCCATCGAGATCTGCACCCAGGCCTGGAAGCGGCGCTCGCGGTGCATCGGCAGCTCGGAGGCGAAGGCGCGCGTCTCGCCGGTCCCGAAGCGGCCCCGCTCCAGGCCGATTCCGCCCGCGCCGAGCCAGTCGCCCAGGTGGGCGATGGAGCCCGGACCGAACGCGACGTCCACGAACGGGTAGCGCTGGAAGATCCGCTCGCGCTGGGCCTCGGCGTAGCAGCCGCCAACGGCGATCACGCGCCCGGAGTCGCGGGCCTTGAGGGCCTTCGCCTGCGCCAGGTGGGCAGCGAGGCGCTGGTCGGGCTTCTCCCTGATGGTGCAGGTGTTGAAGACGATCACGTCCGCCTCCTGCTCGGAGACGGCCTCGCCGAGGCCCAGCTCCTCGAGCATCCCCTTGATGCGCTCGGAATCGTGGGCGTTCATCTGGCAGCCGAAGGTGTGGACGTGGTAGCGCCTCATCGGGACACGAGTGTAGCTCCGCGAGTTGTCGCCCAGGCGTTCGCCGTTTAGGATCGTCCCTTCCACCCGGGACCTTCCTAGCCGTGTCCGTCCGCCGTCCGCCGATTCGCACCCTCGCGGCCGTCCTCGCCGTCGTGGCGCCGCTCGTCTTCTCGCTCGGGACTGCGCGTGCCGTTCCGACGGAGCTCTTTATCTCGGAGTACATCGAGGGCTCGAGCAACAACAAGGCGCTCGAGATCTACAACGGCACCGGCGCGCCGATCAACCTGGCGGCTGAGGGCTATCTCATGCAGATGTGCTTCAACGGGAGCGCTGCGTGCGGGCTCACAATCGGGCTGGCGGGCACGGTCGCGGCCGGGGACGTCTACGTGCTCGCGCAGGCGTCCGCGGGCCCCGCCATCCTCGCCCAGGCCGACCAGACGAACGGCGCCGGCTGGTTCAACGGCAACGACGCCGTCGTGCTCCTCAGGGGGGCGACGGTCGTGGACTCGATCGGGCAACGGGGCTTCAATCCGGGCACCGAGTGGGGCAAGGGGCTCACGAGCACGGCCGACAACACCCTCAGGCGCAAGCCGACCGTGCAGAGCGGCGATACGAGCACCTCGGACGTCTTCGATCCGGCGCTCGAGTGGGACGGCTTCCCAATCGACACCTTCGACGGGCTCGGCTCCCACTCGATCTCCACGGATGCTGCGCCGGCGGTCTCCTCGACCAACCCGGCGAGCGGGGCGGCGGACGTGGCCGTGGATTCGTCCGTCACGGTCACGTTCAGCGAGAACGTCTCGGTGAGCGGCAACTGGTACTCGATCTCCTGCTCGGCGAGCGGCCCGCACACGGCAACGTCGAGCGGCGGCCCGTCGAGCTACACGCTCGATCCTGACGCCGACTTCGCGCCGAGCGAGACTTGCACGGTCACGATCGCGGCCGCGGGCGTGAGCGACGCCGACGCCGACGACCCCCCGGACGCGCTGGCGGCGGACTTCAGCTGGTCGTTCTCCACGGTGGCTCCGCCCACGCGGATCTACGACATCCAGGGCGCGGCGCACCGCTCGCCGCTCGAGGGCGAGACCGTCTCCGGTGTCGCCGGCATCGTGACCGCGAAGGCCTCGAACGGCTTCTACTTCCAGGATCCGGATCCCGACGGCGACCCGGCGACCTCCGAGGCGATCTTCGTCTTCGGCACGTCCGCGGCTGCCGCCGTGGCCGTGGGCGACAGCGTGAGGGTGGGCGGTCGCGTGACCGAGTTCCGGCCCGGCGGCTCGAGCTCCACGAACCTCACGACGACGGAGATCACGTCGCCGTTCGTGACGGTGATGTCGTCCGGGAACGCCCTTCCCTCACCCACCGTGATCGGGGCGGGCGGCCGAACCCCGCCCGCCGAGGTGATCGAGGACGACGCGACCGGCAGCGTCGAGACCAGCGGCGTGTTCGATCCTGCCCAGGACGGGCTCGACTTCTACGAGAGCCTGGAGGCGATGCGCGTGCAGGTCAACGGCGCCGTCGTGGTCGGGCCGACGAACCAGTTCGGCGAGATTCCGGTCGTCGGAGACGACGGCGCCAACGCCGGCGTGCGAACGGCGCGCGGCGGCGTGGTCATCAGCGCCAACGACTTCAACCCCGAGCGGATCATCCTCGACGACACGCTCATGTCCACGCCAGTCGCGAATGTCGGCGACGGCTTCACGACGGCGGCCGTAGGGGTCATGGACTACAGCTTCGCCAACTTCAAGCTCAACGTGACGAGCCCCCTCACCCGGGTCGACGGCGGCCTGGAGAAGGAGATCACCGCATCACCTCGCGACCAGGAGAACGCGGTCGCGACGTTCAACGTGGAGAACCTCGACCCGGGCGACGGCCCCGAGAAGTTCGACGAGCTCGCACACCTGATCGTCGGCAACCTCAAGGCGCCGGACCTCATCGGCCTCGAGGAGGTGCAGGACAACAACGGGCCGGTCAACGACGCGGTGACCGACGCGACGCTCACCTACCAGACGCTCATCGCCGCGATCCAGACCGCGGGCGGGCCCCTCTACGAGTTCCGGCAGATCGACCCCGTCGACGACCAGGACGGCGGCGAGCCGGGCGGAAACATCCGCGTTGGCTTCCTCTTCCGCACCGACCGCGGGCTCTCCTTCATCGACCGCCCGGGCGGCAGCTCGACCACGCCGACCACGGTGATCGACCATCCGTCCGGCCCACGCCTCTCCTTCAGCCCCGGGCGCATCGCTCCGGCGAGTCCGGCGTTCACCGCCACCCGTAAGTCGCTCGTGGGCGAGTTCCGCGCCCGGGGGAAGAAGCTCTTCGTCATCGTCAACCACTTCAGCTCGAAAGGCGGCGACCAGCCGCTCTTCGGCCGCTTCCAGCCGCCGACGCGCTTCACCGAGGTCGCGCGGCACGGCCAGGCCGGGGTCGTGAACGACTTCGTGGACAAGATCCTGGCCGCCGACCCCGATGCCAACGTCGTCGTCCTCGGAGACATCAACGACTTCGAGTTCTCGGAGACGGTCGCGATCCTCGAGGGTGGCGTGCTCGAGAACCTCATGAACACGTTGCCCAAGGAGGAACGCTACTCCTACGTCTTCGAGGGCAACTCCCAGGTGCTCGACCAGATCCTCGTGAGCGAGCACCTCTTCCGCTTCCCCTTCGTCTACGACGTCGTGCACGTGAACTCGGAGTTCGCCGTGCAGGCGAGCGACCACGAGCCTCAGGTGGCTCGCTTCCGCCTCACCGGGCAGCCCTGAGCTACTTCGCGAACTCGGTCGCCCGGCTCTCTCTGATCACGGTCACCTTGATCTGGCCGGGATACTCGAGCTGTTCCTCGATCTCGCGCGCGATCTCGTGCGAGAGGAGCACGGCCGTGTCGTCGTCCACCTCCGTCGGCTTGACCATGACGCGGATCTCCCGCCCGGCCTGGAGCGCGTAGACCCGCTCGACGCCCTTCTTCTCCGAAGCGATCTTCTCCAACGACTCCAGGCGCTTGATGTAGCTCTCGAGGCTCTCGCCGCGCGCGCCGGGCCGTGAGGCCGAGATGGCGTCGGCCGTGATCACGAGCACGGCCTCGATCGTTTGGGGCTGCACCTCGTAGTGGTGCGCTTCGATCGCGTGGACGACGTGCTGGGACTCGCCGTACCGCTTCGCCTGCTGGGCGGAGATGGCGGCATGCGAGCCCTCCACCTCGTGCGTCAGCGCCTTGCCGATGTCGTGCAGGAGTGCGGCCCGCTTGGCCGTCTTCACGCTCGCGCCCAGCTCCGAGGCCATGATCCCGGCCAGGTGCGCGCACTCGAGCGAGTGCTTGAGGATGTTCTGCCCGTAGCTCGTCCGGTAGCGCAGGCGGCCGAGCAGCTTGGCGAGCTCCTCGTGCATCGTTCCGCAGTTCGCCTCGAAGACCGCCTGGTCGCCCGCCTGGCGGATGTGGTCCTCGATCTCCGCCTTCGAGCTGTAGTACATCTCCTCGATCCGGGACGGGTGGATGCGCCCGTCCTCGACGAGCTTCGTGAGCGTCAGCTTCGCCACCTCGCGGCGCACGCCGTCGAAGGAGGAGAGGACGACGGCCTGCGGCGTGTCGTCGATGATGAAGTCCACGCCGGTGAGGTTCTCGAGCGCGCGGATGTTGCGGCCCTCGCGCCCGATGATCCGGCCCTTCATGTCGTCCGAGGGCAGCTCGACGAGGGAGACGGTGGTCTCCGCGGCGTGGCTCGCGGCCACCCGCTGGAGGGCGTCGGCGACCAGGTTGCGGGCACGGCGCTTCGCGTCCGTGCGCGCCTCTTCCTCCATCTGCCGCACCATCCGCGCGAGGTCGTGGCGGACGAGCTCCTCCGAGCGCTCGAGCACCTGCCGCTTCGCCTCCTCTACCGTGAGGCCGGAGATGCGCTCGAGCTCCCTGAGCTCGGTCTCCTTCGCCAGCTTCAGCTCCTCCTGGAGCTGCTTCAGGTGCGTCTCCCGGTCGGCGAGACCCTGCTCACGCCGCTCGGACTCCGTCAGCTTACGATCGATCTCCTCTTCCTTCGTGACGATTCGCTCCTCGATCTTGATGATCTCGGCGCGCTTGTCGCTGAGCTCGTGCTCGACCTGGGCGCGCATCCTGAGCGCCTGCTCGCGCGTCTCCACCTGCGCTTCGCGCCGGAGCGCCTCGGCAGCCTGCTCGGCATCGGCCGTCAGACGTTGTCGGTCGGCCTCGGCTTTCGCATGGCGGCGCGAGAGGAGGACGCGTGTGCCGAGGACGACTCCCAGGACGAAGCCCACCACGATCCCGAGGACCAGGAGGCCGATGGAAATCCCCATTGCTCGCTCCTACGTTGGGCCCGTAGGAACGGCGCTTTCGTTGAATCGGTGCGAGCGGCGCGCGGAGGCGCGCCCCGATCAGCGGATTACCACTCCGCCCGAGGTTTCCTCCCTGCCGGCTCGCGGTGTCTCACTCTCGTTCGTCCCTCGCGTCTTGGTGCTTCGTTCGTCGGATCCGATTCGGCGATAAGCCGTTCCAAATGCAGGCACTTTGTTGGTGAAACCGGTACGGGTATCGTAGCCCGGCTCAGGCCTCCCCGTCCAGAGGGCCGAGGGCGGCCTCGGCGGACTCCGGAGAGAAGCCCCGGCGCGCGAGGAGTCCCCACGCCCGGCGCCGGTCGGACGCCGAGCCCGCCACGGCACGCGCCCGCTCCTCCTCCTGGGAAAGTCCGGCGAGCGCGGCCCGCACGGCTTCATCCGGGAGGCCCTCCTGCCGGAGTCGCGCAGCGACGGCTGCGTCGCCCCAGCCCCGCGCGGCCAGCGCCTGCGCGCGCGTGTGGGCGAGGCGTGCGTCGTCCACGAGCCCAGCCTCCTCGAGGGTGGCCACCGCCTCCTTCTCGGCCGCAGGCCCGAGCCGGCGTCGGCGCAGGCGTTCCTCCAGGCGGGCGCGTGAGAGGTCGCGCCGCTCGAGTGCCCGGAGTCCCGCTTCCAGCGCCCGCGCGCGCAGAAGCTCCGTCCGGATCCGGCGGAGAAGCGGCCGCTCGAGCGGAACCCCCGCCGCGAGCCCGCAGCGGACGACGACGTCGTCCGGAACGACCCGCCACGGCCGTCCGTCCACCTCCAACGCAACGCGCCCGCGGCTGCGGCGGCGCACGGCCGTCAGCGTGGCGGGCATGCCCTACCCCGCGGCGGCGACCTCCGCTGCGGCCGCCTCCTTGGCCTGTTTCGCCTCGTTCGCGTGCCCGGCGCCCTCGCTCACCGGCAGGAGGCGCGAGGAGGCGACCGCGTCCGGCCCCAGCTGAGCCTGGATCGCGCGGACGATCTGCTCCGTGACGTCCGGGTGCTCGCGCAGGAACGCGGCTGCGTTCTGGCGTCCCTGGCCGAGTCGCTCGTCGCCGTGGCTGAAGTAGGAGCCCGACTTCTGGACGATCTTCCGCTCGAGGCCCACGTCGAGCACGCTCCCCTCCCAGGAGATGCCGTCGCCGTAGATCACGTCGAACTCGGCCTGCTTGAAGGGCGGAGCGACCTTGTTCTTCACGACCTTGACGCGGACGCGGTTGCCGACGGCCTCGACGCCCTCCTTGAGCGTCTCGATGCGGCGGATGTCGAGACGGATGGAGGAGTAGAACTTGAGCGCGCGGCCGCCCGGTGTCGTCTCCGGCGAGCCAAACATGACGCCGATCTTCTCGCGGAGCTGGTTCGTGAAGAGCGCGACCGTGCCTGTGCGGTTGAGCGTGCCCGCGAGCTTGCGCAGCGCCTGGCTCATGAGGCGCGCCTGGAGGCCCACGTGACTGTCCCCCATCTCACCTTCGATCTCCGCTCTCGGGGTGAGGGCGGCGACCGAGTCCACGGCGACCACGTCGAGCGCTCCGCTGCGGATGAGCAGTTCGGCGATCTCGAGTGCCTGCTCGCCGTTGTCCGGCTGCGAGACGAGGAGGTCGTCGATGTTCACACCGATCCGCCGGGCGTAGGTGGGGTCCATCGCGTGCTCGGCGTCGATGAACGCGCAGATGCCGCCGCGCCGCTGCGCCTCCGCGATCACGTGGTAGACGAGCGTCGTCTTTCCCGACGACTCGGGGCCGAAGACCTCGATGACCCGTCCCCGTGGGAGGCCGCCCACGCCCAACGCGATGTCCAGCGAGAGAGAGCCCGTGGAGATCGAGGGGATGGCGACCTGGGCCTGGTCGCTCATCTTCATGACCGAGCCCTTGCCGTACTGGCGCTCGATCTGGCTGAGAGCGGCGTCGAGTGCCTGCTCGCGCTGGGATTCGCTCAAGACTTCAACCTCCTAGGGCAACCGATTCGACGATCTCGTACTGCGCCCCGCCCGGTCGCAGCACCGAATGATAAAGAGCCACCTCGGACGGACTGACCTCGCCGAGGTCGGGAAGCGTCGGTGCGAGCCGCGGGGGCCGGCGGAAGCGGAGCACGGTCACGTGCGGGAGCCACTCCCGCCTCTCGCGCTCGTAGACGCCCAGCTTCTCGAGCCGCGCGAACACCCGCTCGGCGAGGGCGCCGGCGCGGCCCGCCTCGTCCTCGAAGACGAGCATGCCGACGCTCCGGGTCTCCCGGTAGCGAACGGGCGTGAGCGTGGGCGCCCGCATCCCGTCGGCGGCTCCGCGCACGGCGCCGAAAATCCCGTCCACCTCGGCGGCGGCGCGTCCCCCGAGGAACGCGATCGTGACGTGGAGGTTCTCGGGCGGCACGACGCGGACGTCACGGGTATCGGCCAGCTCGCGCCCCTGCCAGGCGGCGAGGGGCCGGACGGCGTCCGTCGGCAGAGGGAGGGCGACGAAGAGGCGAGGGCGCTCACGACCCCCGAAGCTAGCGCGCTCAGGCGCGCGCATCCGTCGCGGACCGTGCCAAGAGTCGCCTCAACGCGTGCAGCGCCAGTGCCGTCGCCCGAGCCCGGACAGCTTCTCGGTCACCCGGAAGCACGACTCTGTCGGTGGAAGCGTCGTCGGGCGATTCCACCGAGACGTAGACCAACCCGACGGGCTTCTCCTGCGTTCCGCCGGCAGGGCCGGCGATGCCGGTCACGGCCACCGCAACGTCGGCCTCGAGCTCGCGCCGCGCGCCGACGGCCATCGCCTCCGCCACCTCCGCAGAGACCGCGCCGTGCCGGGCGAGCAGCTCCGTGGGGACACCCAGGCGACTCTCCTTCGCCCGGTTCGAGTAGGCGACGACGCCCCCGAGGTAGACGTCGCTCGCGCCGGCAGGATCCGTGAGCCGGGCCCCTACGAGCCCTCCGGTCAGAGATTCCGCCGTCGCGAGCGTCCAGCCCCTGCCGCGGCACAGCTCGAGCACGAGCTCCTGCACCGGACGCTCGTCCTCTGCGAAGAGCTCGTTTCGGAAGCGGCCTCGCAGTCGGGCCGCGACCGCGTCGATCTCCGCCGCAGCCCCCTCACGGGCGAAGACGTCCACCCGGATCTCGAGGTCGTGCGCGCAGACCGTGACGATGAGGCCGTCCCCCTCTCCCCCGGTCTCCTCGAGTGCCTGGGCGACCGCCGACTCGCTCGGCCCGAAGAAGCGTAGGACGCGGTGGCGGGGCGGCCGCACGCGCTCTACGACGCGACGGAAAGCCTCGTGCCCGGCGACGCGCGGCCAGAGGCGGCGAAGCTCGTTGGGAGGGCCGGGGAGCGCCACGGCCACGTGTCCGTCCCGCTCGAGGAGGACCGCGGGCGCGGTGCCCGCCAGGCCGAGGGCGAAGGCGCCTTCGGGGAGCGAGGCCTGCTTGCGCACGCCGGGGACGAAGTCGGCATACGGCCGCCGGAGCCGCTCGGCGACGGCGCGCGAGACGGCCTCGATCTCCCGCTCGAGAGCCTCGTCCACGACGAGGGCTCGTCCTGCGGCGCGCGCGAGCGTCTCGACCGTGCGGTCGTCGTGCGTCGGCCCGAGCCCTCCTGACAGGACGCACACGTCCGCCTCGAGCCCCTCCCGCACGGCCGCTTCCAGCTCGGCGGGATCGTCGCCGACGAGCAGCACCCGCGCGGGCTCGAGGCCCAGCCTTGTGAGCTCGCGGGCGAGGAAGGCGCCGTTCGCGTCGACCCGGTCGCCGCGCACGAGCTCGCTGCCCGTGAGGACGACGACCGCGCGCGGGCCTGGCGTCAAGAGCCGGTGGAGATCGTCCGGACGCCGTCGGCGCTGACGACGACGACGGCGGGCTCGGTCGGGAAGTCGGCGACGCGGCGCCCGTTTAGCTTGACGTTCAGGTTCTGGGGCTCGTCCAGGTCGATCCAGAGACGGCGGTACTTCAGGAATCGCTGCGTCTGGCCCTGCTCGAGCGTCCCCTCCCAGACGAGCCTGCCGTTGACGCCGCCGTTCCGAACCTGCAGGAAGGAGGGGCCGCGGGCCGCGGTCACGACGAGCCGCGCCTTCGGTGCGGCCGCCTCCTCGCCTTCGCCCGCGCCCGTGGTGGTAGCCCCGGACGCAGCCGGGGTCGTCGGCTCGGTCGTCGCCCCCGGAGGCGGCGTGTCATCGCCGGAGTCGGAGCCGAGGCCGGAGAGGCCGACGACGACCAGCACCGTGATGGCCACGATGGCCGCGAGCGCGACGACGACGAGGTTCGACTCCATCCGCCGCCGCTGGCGCCGCCGCGGCTGGGTCGACGTCGACTGGGCGAAGGGGATCTCCTCGGAGGCCGCGAAGCGCGAGCTGTATTCGTCCAGGTAGAGCTGCCCGTCGAGGCCGAGATAGTCCGCATAGGTGCGAAGGAAGCCCTTGACGTACGTGTCTCCGGGCAGCACCTCGAACTGCTCCTCTTCGAGGGCCCTCAGGTACTTCCCGCGGATCTTGGTCTCCGCCTCGATACGGGGGATCTCGAGACCCTGCCGCAAACGAGCCTCGCGCAGGCTGTTGCCGATCTCGAACACGAGCCCCGGATTGTAGCGATGCGGCCGCGTGGTGCCCGCTCGGGCGCTACTCGAACACCAGCACGAGCACCGCGAAGACCGCAAGCGCAAGCGTGGCGGTCACCGCCAGGAGGAAGGCGATCGTCCCCAACAAGCGCGTGAAGCCCAGGAACACCCGGCCGCCGCTGCGGCCGAGAGTGCGCTGGTGCTCCGCCCTCGCGCGCCGGTTCAGGAGCACGCCGGCGAACGAGAGCACGAGCGCGATCGGCACCGTGATGACCGCGTCGAGCACCCGCACCTCGTCGTAGCGGCGCGCCAGGTACACGAGCGCGCCGAGCGCCGCGAGCGCGAGGAGCGAGCACACAAGCGCCCAGACGGCCTTGCGATTCACCATCGGGCGGGGATCCTGGGAGGGTTTGGCGAACTAACGGCTGTGTCGCCATGCCGCGCTGCTCGCCCCGAAGACTGCGTCCTCAGTCGCGCCCGTAGCCTCCGGCTACGAACGCTCCCTGCGTCCTTGTTTCGAAACGACCATCGCACCCCGGCGACGAGCGGAATCCCGCCGAACCC
>JBOHAJ010000132.1:0-4979 GCA_050697715.1 Gaiellaceae bacterium | reverse complement strand
GAGCTGGCCGGCTCGCCCGTCACCTGGGCGCTCGGCGCGGCGGGCGCCTTCCTCCTCGCGGCGTCCGCGCTCCACGCGCACGCCGCCGACTGGCGCTGCGACCTCACCAGGCTCGTGCTCACGACGGAGAAGCTCTTCGTCGTCTACGGGATCGCGCGCCGGCGCGCGGCCGCCGTACGGCTCGCACGGGTCCCGGCACTCGAGTACGAGCAGGGTGTTCTCGGCCGTCTGCTCGGCTACGGCACGCTCGTAGCCGGGGACTTCGAGGTGCCGTACATGCCCGGCCCGGGCGACGTTCGCCGCGCACTCGGCTAGCGAGCGCGGGACACGAACCGGCTTTCCGGGCGTCTAATGCATGAATATGGCGGCGACCGACGAAGAGCTGGTCAGAGACGCCGTCGCCGGCTCGCGGGAGGCGGCCGCGGAGCTCTTCGCGCGCCACTGGCCGATGGCGTGGCGCGTTGCTTTCACATTGACGGGCACGCGCGCCGCTGCGGAGGATGTGGCCCAGGACGCGTTCGAGCGAGCCTTCTCGACCCTCGCCAGCTTCAACGGGCGGAGCGCGTTCGGCACCTGGCTCTACCGAATCGTTGTCAACCGCGCGCTCACCGTCCGGGCCCGGGAGCACCGACTCCTCGCGGGCGAGCCCCTCGAGCGCGTCGGGCCGGCTCCGGAGCAGCTCGAGCTCGCCGACGCCGTCGCCCAGCTCCCGGCCGACCGGCGCACCGTCGTCGCGCTGCGGTATTGGCTCGACTTCACGCCGAACGAGATCACCGTGCTTCTGGGCTTGCCCGCGGGGACGGTGAACTCGCGGCTCGCCCGCGCGCTCGCCGAGCTCCGCTTGACCCTGGAGGAGGATCGCGATGCCGACTGACCTCGAGCGTCGTCTCGAACAGGCGCGCCCGGAGATCCCGGAGCCGGGCGCGGAAGCCCGAACGAGAGCTCTCGAGACCGCGCTGGGTGCCCTGCCTCAGCGGCGGGCGCACTGGCGCCGCGGCCGATTGGTCGCGGCTGCCGTAGCCGTCGTGCTGGCGGCGCTCGTCGTCGCGCCTGCACTCGGGCTCACGGGGAGCCTGCTCGATCTGCTCCCGCTCGGAGGTGAGAAGAAAGAGGAGTTCCTGAAGGCGCGGTGCAAGGCGTCTACGGTTCATGTCGACTTCGATCCCGCCAAGGGGGTAGCGGTGACGAGCGGCGGTGAGAAGCTCGGATTCGCTGGGTTCGGGACGCACGAGATTGATAACGGTTGCGAGCCGCTCCCGGTTCGGCAGCTGGCTCCTTGCCTACAGCGACGCCGCCTACGCCGAACTGCCCGAGGAGGGGGTCTATGAGGCGACGCGCCTCGTGTGCACGGTGCCGGGGAGCTTCGAGATCAGCGCGCATCCGATCTTCTTCGAGAGCGTTCCCGGTCCGATCACGGGCAGCGTCCTCCTGCTCGCGCGGGGGGATCCGCCGAGTGTGCTCTACTCCGCCGTGCTGAAGCCCGGGGCCGGAGCATCTCGGATCTACTACGTGCGCGGCCCCTGCCGGAAAGCCTGACCCGCCGGAGTATCGTGAGGCGGAGATGCGTTCCGCCGCCACCTGGGTCGTCGTGGGGGCGCTCGGCATCCTCGGGCTGCTCGCGGGCGTGGACGCCCTCCGGGGAGGTGAGGACGTTCGGCCGGCGGCTCGCGAGACGACCACCGAGCGGCGATCCGAGCTGCCTCCGGAGACAACGAGTGGGCCCCCGCAGATCGACGGTCGGCTCGCCCTCTCCGAGGGTCTCGCGTCAGTGGGCATCGAAGGCACGCTGTACCTGACCGACACGGAGTGCCGGCTCTGGGCGCTCTCGCTTCCCGCGGTGGAGTGGGAGTGGCAGCGAAGTGCCCCGGCGGAGGTATGCAGCTTCGCGCTCCCGCCGGAGGGCGGCGCGCCGCTCTTCGGCAGAGCCGCCTGGAGTCCGATGGGCGACCTGGGCGCGGTGGATGTCACGAGCGTGATCGCGGGAGCCGCGATCGAGGTCCTCTCACCGGCGACTGGCTGGGCGCACCGCTTCCGCGGTGCGCGCCCTGATTTTCGGCCTGACGGGACGCTGACGTTCGTGCTGTCCGGCGAGCTCTGGGAGTGGAGCACCGGCCCTTGCCGGCTCGGGGCCGAGCGCGTCGTCTTCCGGGGACGCCGGGCGGTCGAGCGCTGCGCGCGGGTCGTTCTCTCGCGCGGTCAGCTCCAGCGTGCGTTGCGGCGCAAGGTCCCGGCGATGCGCGAGCCGTCCCTCAGCGAGGCCGTGTGGCTCGATCGGCGCACCGCCGTCGTCCTCGTCCGCGGCCGCACCTCCCGGGAGACGGTCATCGCCGCGTTCGCAGACGGCAGGCTCAGAGCGGTCTTTCCCGCCTTCGGCGCGGAGGTGTCCGACCTGGAGGCGAGTCCCCGCGGAACGCACCTCGCCGCGAGTTTCGAGGGCGACGTGCTCGTCTTCGACGGCCGCCTCCGGACGGGAGGAGCTCCCGGCGGGGTCGACGACGTTCGCGAGATTGCCTGGCCGCCGGACGAGCGCTTTGCGCTCGTCGCGACGGATGCGAGCGTCTACGTCGTCCGTCCGGGGAACCCACAGGGGCGCCTGATCGAGATTCCGATCTCCGCTTCCGACATCGGGTGGGTCGCGGAGGGAACATCGAGCCCCTGACGTCTGTCCTACGAGCATGAGAATCCTCGGCGTCCTTGTCGGTCTCGTAATCGCGCTGGCCGCCTGTGACGGCTCGAGCGGCGAGGATCCAGGTGTCCCGCTGGGGCCAGTTCCGGGTCCCGACGCGGGGGAGAAGCACACCGTCGATGTCTACGCTGCCGTCGTCCGCCGGCTCGTGACGAAGGACCATACGTTCGGAGGCGCGCCCTCACCCTTCAAGCGCGTCTACGTGGTCGACGGCGCGGTGGTAGGAGCCGGCGACCCCCTTGAGGGAAACGATGTCCCCGGGGAGCCGTTCCCCGCGGCGGTCAAGGAGGGGATGGCACTGGCGCTCGCGGATCTGCCGGACGTCGAGTTCGTCGCCGATCCCGATTCCGTGATCGTCGAAGAGAACGAATGCGGGCAGGTCAAAGGGGGCGGCGTGCTGATCAGCCTCGGGCCCATCAAGGGACGCGGCGGGGGCAAGGTGACGGTGGGGAACGAGCTCTTCTTCGCGTGCCTCGGCGGGCAGTGGCTGACGTACGTGCTCGAGCCGGTCGAGACAGGCTGGCGCGTGGTCGGGACGACGGGCCCTGCCGCAATCTCCTGATCGGACTCGCTAAGCGAACGTATGTTCCGTCCGAGCCGGGGGCTACACTTGGCGCACAGATGGCCGCCGACGAGCTGATCGTCCACGGCGCCCGCGAGCACAACCTCAAGGACATCACCGTCCGCCTGCCGCGGAACGCGCTGATCTGCGTCACCGGGCTCTCCGGGTCCGGGAAGTCCTCCCTTGCCTTCGACACGATCTACGCGGAGGGGCAGCGGCGCTACGTCGAGTCGCTCTCCGCCTATGCGCGCCAGTTCCTCCAGATGATGGAGAAGCCGGACGTGGACTCGATCGACGGGCTCTCGCCGGCCATCTCGATCGACCAGAAGACGACCTCGCGGAACCCGCGCTCCACCGTCGGCACGGTCACCGAGATCTACGACTACCTCCGCCTCCTCTACGCCCGCGCGGGGCGGCCGCATTGCCCCGTCTGCGGGCGGCCGATCGCGGGCCAGAGCGTGGAGGCGATCGTCGACCAGGTGCTCAGGCTTCCCGAAGGGACGAAGTTCACCGTGAACGCCCCGGTCGTGCGCGACCGCAAGGGCGAGTACAAGGACCTCCTGGAGCAGCTCCGCGGGGAGGGCTTCGCGCGCGTGAAGGTGGACGGCGACGAGCGGCTGCTCGACGAGCCGATCGAGCTCGACAAGAAGTTCAAGCACACGATCGAGGTCGTGGTCGACCGGCTTGTGATGAAAGCGGACCTCCGGCACCGGCTCACCGACTCGATCGAGACGGCCGTCGCGCTCGCGGACGGGCTCGTCACGATCGACGTGGTGGACGGTGAGGCGCAGACGTTCTCGGAACGCTTCGCCTGCCCCGAGCACGGAGTCGGGCTCCCGGAGCTCCAGCCGCGCGTCTTCTCCTTCAACTCGCCGCACGGGGCGTGCCCGCGCTGCACCGGGCTGGGGGCCCAGCAGGAGATCGACCCCGACCTGCTCGTCCCGGATCCCGAGCTCTCGATCGGCGACGGCGCCCTCGTGCCCTGGTCGGTCGGGAACTCCGGCTACTACGAGTCCGTCATCCAGGCCATCGCCGACCGCTACGAGATCGACCTCGACATCCCGTGGGCCGAGCTCCCGGAAGAGCAGCAGAACCTCTTCCTGTACGGGACGAACGGGGACAAGGTCTACGTCACCTACCGCAACCGCATGGGGCGGAGGCGGGCCTACATGCTGGCGTTCGAAGGCATCGTCCCCAGCCTCGGGCGCCGCTACAAGGAGACGGACTCGTCGCAGCAGCGCGAGCGGATCGAGGAGTACATGAGCTTCCGGCCCTGCCCGGCCTGCAAGGGCGCCCGGCTCAAGCCGGAGGTGCTCGCGGTGACCGTCGGCGGCAGGAACATCCACGAGTTCACGCAGATGTCGGTCACGCGCGCGATCGAGTTCCTGGACGGCCTCGAGCTGACCGAGACCGAGCAGCTCATCGGCCGGCGCATCATCAAGGAGATCCGGGAGCGGCTGACGTTCCTCGCGGACGTCGGCGTCGGCTACCTCCAACTCGACCGTGCGGCCGCGACGCTCTCGGGCGGGGAGGCGCAGCGGCTGCGGCTGGCGACGCAGATCGGCTCGCAGCTCGTCGGTGTGCTCTACATCCTCGACGAGCCCTCGATCGGTCTCCACCAGCGCGACAACGGCAAGCTGATCGGCACGCTGGAGCGGCTGCGCGACCTCGGCAACACCGTGCTCGTGGTCGAGCACGACGAGCAGATGATGCGCGCGGCCGACTGGCTCG
>JBOHAJ010000131.1:0-8469 GCA_050697715.1 Gaiellaceae bacterium | reverse complement strand
CTTCCAAGTAATCAAACGTCTCCCGAAAGCGCTTTATTCCAGGGAAATCATCGGTCGAAGACGTCGATCCCTTCTCGGCGTTTGAGGCCATTGGCCAGGGCGTAGGTAAGGGGCGTCGCGGCGGCCTCCCAGGCGACCTTGATCAGCCAGGTGGTCACGATCGTGTCCACGAGGTCGGCGCCGGAACCGGCGAAGGCAATCGTGACGAAGACGGCGCTGTCGAGCCCCTGGCCGACGAACGAGGAGGTAATTGTGCGCGACCAAAGCCACCGCCCCCGTGTCGCCACCTTCATCCTCGAGAGCACGTATGCGTTCGTGAGCTCGCCGAGGAGGTAGGCGCAGAGGGAGGCGACGAAGATCCGCCACGTCGTCCCCAGCACGAGATCGTAGGCAGCTTCGTTCTCGGCCCAGAAGTCGGCCGCCGGTAATAGAAGCGCGATCTGGATCGCCCCGACTGCGAGCAGGTTGCAGCCGAACCCCAGCAGGATCACGCGCCTCGCGGAGCGGAAACCGTAGACCTCCGTGAGCACGTCGCCGAGGACGTAGGCGAGCGGGAAGAGGACGTTGCCGGCGTCGAACACACGGCCGCCGACCTCCGACAGCTTGACGGCGATGATGTTCGAGACGACGAGCGCGACGACGAAGAAGCCCGCGAGGGCGACGAACCGCCCCGAGTAGGTCACGGCTTCAAGCGACGGAGCGTGTCGACCGCGATGTAGCCCGCGATCTTGGGGTTCTCCTGGAGGCGGCGGAGCGAGTACTCATACCACTGGCGGCCGTAGGGGACGTAGATGCGCAGGCGGTGTCCCTCGCGGACGAGCTCGTCCCCCAGCTTCTCGCTCACACCCAGGAGCATCTGGAACTCGTAGCTGTGGGACGGGAGCTCGTGCTCCTCGATCAGGCGGAGGGCCTCGGCGACGACCCACTCGTCGTGTGTCGCCACCGCCACGTAGGCGCCGGCGTCGAGGAGCGCCGAGACCGCCTCGACGAAGTTGAAACGGACGGTCTCGAACCCCTGGTAGGCGATGTCGGCCGGCTCGACATAGATCCCCTTGCAGACGCGGACGTTGGGGCGCAGGTCGGCGAGCGCGTGCACGTCGTCGAGGGTCCGGCGCATGTAGGCCTGGAGGACGACGCCGAGGTTGTCGAGCCCCTCTGCGCGCAGCTCCCGGTAGAGGTCGAGCGTGTCCGAGGTCGTGCTCGCGTCCTCCATGTCGATGCGCACGAAGTTGCCGTGCTCGGCGGCGTGGGCGACGAGCTCCCGCAGGTTGTCGCGGCAGAAGTCCCGGTCGAGCTTGAGCCCGAACCCCGTCAGCTTGACGCTCACGTTCGAGTTGAGCCGCTCGGCGTCGATCGCGTCGACCGCGTCCTCGTACGCCTGCACGAGCGCGACTGCCTCCTCCCGGTCGTGGATCTCCTCGCCGAGGACGTCCAGCGTGGCGAGCTTCCCGCGCTCGTTCAGCCCGCGGACGACGCGACAGGCGTCGGCGAGCTCGGGCCCTGCGATGTACCGCCCCGAGAGCCGCTTCACCACCGGCTTCGGCACGGCGGGCAGGACGCGGACGATCGCGCGGTCGAGCAGCGCCACGGCGCGGGGATTCTAGAGATAGGCTCCGCAGTCGCCGCCCCGTACCGGGGCGGTCCAGTGTGTCCGAAGGTGCTATGCGGAAGCGGAAGACACAGGGTCAGCGGCTTGATAGGTGGTTTGCTGACGTTCTAAGACTGGGTAAGGGGCGAAATCCGCGACTACCAGGGGAGAAACCGCACGGGTCCCGGTTGTTGCGCCGGTTTCGCCAACGGTTTCGCTAAGCCCTTCTAGGAGGGTCTAACGAAACGCCGTACGTGTCTGTCCATGCGGTTCTCCGGCTATCGGTCGGCGCGCATACCCCAAGATCGGGCTGGCTTTACCCCTATCCGCTTCGCATTCCAGGGGTGGTCGCGCGGGACGAGTCAAGTTCCTGCACCTCTATCGAGGAACGAGAACAGCCTCACCCTTCGTCGCGGCATCTGATTCGAACAGACGACGTTCCCACTTTGTACCAGGCGTATGGGCAAGTAATCGCAGCACCGCGGCGACGTGTTCATCGGCGTCGATGTAGGCGGCGGCGGGATCGCCTACGGCTGCGCGAAGACGTGCAAGAAGGGCCGCGTCCACTCGTGCACGAAGGGCCTCGTCCACGTTTTGCACAGGCCTGTCCACATCGCCTCCATGTCTTTGACCCCCGAACCACGATACAGCCCATTGGTGACCCGCGATCCCTCAGAGATCCAGAAAGTTCGCAAAGTGCGCGGCGTCTCCAGGCTTCGCGGTCGGGGTCGGTAGGGCGCTACACGCCCACGACTCAAACCAGAACTGGCGGGTGTGGGTCAGCTTGACTTCCCGGGCATAGAATCGGCACACGTGACAGCCCGAGAGGACATAGCGACCGTCGCTGGCCGTTGGCCGCCCTCACTCAGACCGTGGAGGTGATGGCGGGCCAGCTCAAGGAGGTTCGCGAGCGCGCTGAGAGCGAGCGAGAGCGCGCGGACACACAGCAAGAGCGCATTGACCTCGCGGCACGCGAACTAACCGATGTCAGCGAGCGTCTGCAAGCCGCGGCGAAAGCGCTCCGAGAGTCAATCTGATCGCGCGTCGGGAAGAGCGCCGACGGAAGCGAACAGCAGCGTTTCGTCAATCGATTCGTCAAGCCCTACTGGGCGGCCGACGGCTCGAGCTCTTCCCGTAGCTCGACCCTTCGGATGGCGCGGCTGGTGGCAGCCCACGCTGGTCGAGCTCCTCCTCCGCGTTCGCAGCTCATCGGAGGCGCCTATCTCGGCTGGGAGCTTCCCGCAGGGCCCGCTCCCCCCGCATCACGGCCAGCGGCGGCTCTCCCCCCCGCCCTAGACTGGAAGGCGTGGAGAGCTACGTGCCCAAGCCCCTCGAAGATCAGCTCTGTGAGGAGTGCCAGAACTCCGTGGTCACGGTGATCCTCTCCTCCGGCCAAGCCCTCTGCACCGCCTGCGCCGCGATCAGGTTTCGCATCCCCACCACCGACCGGGCGAAGCTCCGAGCGGCCATCGAAGCCGGGACGAGCGCAGGGGCGCATTGGCCTCGGAATAGCTAGTGCTCCTCCTCCGGCTCCTGCGGCTCCCACCCCGAGGGCCGGAATCGCGGTGAGAGCACGTCATCGGTTCGGATGACGACATAGGTCGGCTCGGAAGGCTCCTCCTCGTACCACTCGACCCACTCGGGATCGAGCTTGAATCCGTATTGACGAGCCTCGGCCTCGTTCTCTCTCAGGCAGTTCGCGCAGACGAAGGCCTGGTAGCGGCCGACCGCGTGTAGCTCGCCGTCCTCATCCCTAATGAAGACCCCGACGTCCTCCTCTAGCTCGCGCTTGCAGCGCACGCACATCGTCATAGGTCCCCTCTCCGATCGGTGAGGGGCGAGCGTAGCGCGATCCCGCTCCTGGAGCCGCATAGGCGCTCACGGGGGGAAGCCTCCCCCGACGAGCATCAATGCGGGTGCGGGGCTCGAGTGAGGGCCCGGAAGCGTGACCCCGATTTTCGAGCCTACTGATCGGTGCCGCCGAGCGCCCTCCTACGCGCTCAGAGGGGCTCCTACGCCCGGCAAGCCTTCCCGCTCCGACACCGGCCGCACTCCGCGCATCCCTCCGGCACGTTGCCCGCTCCATCGGGGTAAGTTGGACGTGTGGTAGCCGGCGGAGCGCTCCTCATCGCCTGTGGCCTCGCGCTGGCGTGGCCGACACTTCGTGTCATTCGGGCACCAAGGGAACGGTGGATTCAAAGCCGCTCCCAATGGCTCCTCTTCATTTGGGCTCGCCGTGGCGAAGCGCCGCCGAGCGCCTCCGAGCTTCGTCTTTGGGCTTCGATATGGCTCGCTGTCGCCACTATCGTTCTCGGACTGGGCGTTGCGCTTATCGCCTCCGCCTAGCCCGCCGGCAAACAGGAGGGGCGCCCGGAAGCAACACGAGGTGAGAGGGTGCAGCTCATGGGCAACCGAGACGGTCGCCCGTACCTCGTGGCCCAGTAGTAGGAGGGCTTGACGAAACGATTGGTGAAACGCTGCTGTTCGATTCCGTCGGCGCCCTTCCCGGCCGCGCGATCAGATTGACTCTCGGAGCGCGTTCGCCGCAGCTTGCAGCCGCTCACTGACATCGGTTAGTTCGCGTGCCGCGAGGTCAATGCGCTCTTGCTGGATGTCCATGCGCTCTCGCTCGCTCTCAGAGCGCTCCCGAACCTCCTTGAGCTGGCCCGCCATCTCCTCCACGGTCTGAGTGAGGGCGGCTAGCTGGCCAGCGACGGTCGCTATGTCCTCTCGGGCTGTCACGTGTGCCGATTCTATGCCCGGGAAGTCAAGTTCACGACGCCCCGCCGGTACGCGGGGCGCTGTCTGGCGCTCGCGCCCGGCTCCGCGGCGTGCCGTTCATGGTGAAGAGCGGCTTCGTCGGCGCCGAGCGCGGCACTCGCCCGGGCTGAGGCGCCGGCCGTCGTCCCGCTTACGGGTCGCGCCCGGCGGTGGCGAGCTTGGAGAGCCGGTTTAGCGTCTGACGGCGCTCAGTCTTCGTTTCATCTGAGCTGTTCGCATCTGGGCTGTTCGAGATGCCGGCCTCAGCCGACGAGATTTCGGACGGCGAACGGCTCAGCGCCGATTCGGCCGAGGATGCGCGGGTGGCCGTCGACTATCGGCGTGCAGCAGAGCTGGAAATGCTGGAGACCGGCGAAGACCGCGAGGCGCCCGAGCGCGCCGCTCGAGAACTGCCAATAGACGAAGCCGTCGCCCGGATAGAGCTCGCCCGGCCTGGGCACGTAGAGCGCGCCCTCGGCCGCCCCGCGATCATCGGGCACGCCGTAGGTCTCGACCAGGATGCAGCCACCGGCGGCAAGACGCCCTCCCAGGAGCCGAAGCAGTCCGAGCGGGTTCTCGACGCGGTGCAGGATGCCGAAGCAGAAGATGAGGTCGAACTGCTCGTCGAGGCGGTCGACCTCGAAGGCGTCCATCCCGAGGTACTCGACCTCGGAGTCGAGCAGGCGCTTGATCGCACGAAAGCCCTCGCCGCCGGCGAGAGTCACGTTCCAGCGGCTCTTCACCCAGTGCGCGTACTGCTCGTTGTCGATCGCCACCACGCGGCGCGCTCCCCGCGCCTCGGCCAGGAAGCTGTAGAAGCCGTCGAAGGCGCCCACATCGAGGACGCGCATCCCGGCGAACGACTGGGGGATCGAGGCCAACCTGTATCCGTGGTCGCGGGCCTTGCCCGGCGTGTAGAGGTTGTGCCGACGGTTCAGGGCGAAGGTGTGGAACCAGAGCGGCACGCTCTCGAGCGCGCGCCGGGCCTCGGCGGGATCGGCGTCGATCACCACCTGGTCGGCGACCTCGCGTTCCGAGGGCCATGGAACCGTTGTTGCAGCCTGTTGACTCATCACGATCGTAGGGAAGCGCGAACCGCAGCGGTCGAGTCCACCCTTCCGAGGGACTCGCTCTCTTATCTTGGCTGCGCTGAGCGAGAAGTTCGGCCCCACGTACCGAATCCCTCGTTCGAGGGACGAGACGACGGCGGTCGGTCCAAGCCTTAAGCGCATGGTGTGGTCTCGAATCAGCGCCCTGCGGCTTCCTACATTTCACCCGTGGCGAATGCCCGGCGCGCCCTGTGCGCGAGGTCTTGAACCGGACGCTCGGCCGGCCGGTGCCGTGGGCGAGGACGAAGAGCGGCGGCCGATCGAGGTGCTTCTCACGTTCGACCCGAGGCCAGAGTCGGGGATGAGTGAGACCTTGTCGTCGTCCTGCGAACCGGGGGCCGTGCCGTCGTCTGATCATGCGACAGAAAGCAGCTGAATCGTTCGCCATTCCTTCGCCAGTGACGCGCGAACCAGTGGACTGCCGGATGTGCTGCCGGCTGCCGGTGATCGCCGCCGAGGCGCACGGGCCGGCGGAGATCGTCGCCGCGGGCACCGGCTGGCTCGTCCCCCCGGACGACGAGGACGCGCTCGTCACCCCTGAGGTCGAGGAGCGCTAGACGTGGCCGCGCGGGACGGCGAAGGAGCGCTCTCTGGAGTAGACCCGCTCGCCGTTCTCGTACGCCTCGACGAGGTTGACGATGCGGAAAGCCTCGCGGTCCGCGGTCATCGTGCTGCGCGTCTCGACACGGGCCGACCAGCCGTCGCGGCGCATGCTCATCGTCCGGCGGCACTCTACGGCAGCGGAGAGCGGGTCGCTCTCGACGATCGTGAAGGTGTCCATCTGCGAGCCGTCGACCTCAAGCCCGTCGTTCCGGACGCGACGGCGCCCTCGGATCCGGTCGAGGACAATCATGGATCGCCCCGTCGAGGCGTTGTGCGTGAGCGTGCGGCTGCTGGCGCCGTTCCTCCCGTTGCTCTCCGGCGCCGGGGCGAAGGCGCGGACATGGGCATCCTCGTCGCGTGGCAGGCGCACGGGAAGCTCGAGCCGACTGCCACTGCCGCAGAAGACTGTCAACGTCACCGGCTCCGGCGACGGCCAGGCCCATGGCCAGTACGTCGGGCTGACGGCGACGCGAAGCCGGTGGCCGGGGCGGAAGGCGTAGGCGGCCGCGTCCAGTGGCACGTGGACTGTCTCCCGCCTGCCCGGCTCGAGCGGCGTCGGCTCCTCGCTGCCCGTGCGGTGGCAGAGGTTGAGAATCCCGCGCGCGACGAGCGTGGAAGCGCCGGCCTGCGAGACGTCGCAGAGGCGCACGGCGACGAGCGCCAGGGGGCGGTCGGCGGCGAGCTCCAGCGTCACGCTCGGCGAGCCCAGGATCTCGAGCCGCTCCTCGAGAGGCTCCGACGTGAAGGTGAGGGAAAGGCCGTCCTCGCGGCGCTGGTCGCCCGGGAGCTCGGCGGCCCCCCACGGGCACCAGGCCCCGGCCGCCGAGCCGACGGTCTGCACCCCGCGAATCGAAAGCGCCCGCCTCCGCGGCCTGCGCTCCGCGAGCGTCCCGTCCCCCAGCGCGTACGACGAGGAGGCGATCCTCGGCGACGGCCACGTCTCTTCCTCGACCCACCGCCCCCGGCGCGGCCGATGGTCCTTCCTGGGCGGAACGCCCTCCTGCATCCAGACACGCAGCTGAGGCTCCTGCATGATCCCCGTCTCCTCGCCTTTGAGCCACTGGTCCCACCAGCGGACGCACTCGCGCCGGAAGTCGATCGCCGGGCCGGGCGTCCCCTCCTCGGGGTACTGGTGCGACCACGGGCCGATCAGGCCCATGCGCGGGCCCGTGAGGCTCTCGAGCAGGTCGAGGACGGCCTGCCGGTACGGGTCGGCCCAGCCGCCGACGACGTAGACAGGGCAGGCGATCGCGGCGTAGTCCTCGCACGGAGAGCCCGAGCGCCAGTAATCGTCCCGGCGCTGGTGGGCGAGCCAGGTCTCGGCGAAAGGCGTCGCCTCCTCCAGGCGCTCGAGCCAGAGCTCGCGCCACCCCTCGCCGACGACGGCGGAGTCGGGTGGCCGCACGCTCATGGCGAGCATCGTCGAGGACCAGGGCAGGAGCTCGCAGCCGAGCAGGCAGCCGCCCCGGTACTTGACGTCGGCGCCGTAGCGGTCGGCGCTCGCGCAGACGACGACGACCGCCTTGAGCTCCGGAGGCTTGCGGGCAGCTGCCTGAAGCGCCGCGAAGCCGCCCCAGGAGAGCCCGATCATCCCGACGGAGCCTGTGCTCCAGGGTTGGGCCGCGACCCAGGCCAGGGCCTCGCAGACATCCTGCTGCTCGCGTTCGGAGTACTCGTCGGTAAGAACTCCGTCGGAGGCACCGCTGCCGCGGATGTCGATCCGCAGTGACGCGTAACCCCGCGCGGCGAAATAGGGGTGGCGGACGGAGTCGCGACGCCGCGTGTGATCCCCGTGGCGATACGGAGAGACCTCAACGACCGCCGGGACCGGATCGACGTCCCCGGCGGGCGGCAACCACAGCCGCGCCGAGAGCCGCGAGCCGTCGGAGAGCGGTATCCACAGGTTGTCGATCTCCCGAACCGCGGGCTCCGGGACTCGGTGGACCTTCGCGGGAAGGCTCGACGAGGTCAAGGCCCCAGATCAGGACGTCTCGTCTCCATACGTGCAGGATCGGCTTCTCCTCGGACAGCTCGACACCCGCCAGGGGCATCCTGCGGATGAGGGCGCGGGCTACCAGCTCACGCCCTCGTGCTGAGCGAGTCGCCGGAGGACGTCTTCGGCAAGCACGAGGGTCGCGTCGCGGTTCACGCGAGCGGCGGCGAGAGCGGCGCTCTTCGTGTCGCCGTGTCGGATCGAAGTCGCGGCGTCCGTGAGCGGTTGGAGTAGCCTCTCGCTCGTCCCGAGGGCGGCGTGAAGCGGCGGCCAGACGGGTTTCGTCTCTGTCGCCGAGACCTTGTCCGCATGGAAGCGGCGCGCGTTCTCTACGGCCCGGTAGGCGTAGAGGAAGGCGTCGTCGCCGCGGTCGCGGAGGCTGAAACCGAGATCCTTGAACGCGAGCCGGAGCGTCG
>JBOHAJ010000130.1:0-4008 GCA_050697715.1 Gaiellaceae bacterium | reverse complement strand
GGCCGGCGGCCCGCCCCGCGCTGGCCGCCGAAGCCCTCCTCGACGGTGTGGCCCCCGGGGACACGGCCGCCTATGTCGAGGCACTCGAGGCCCGAGTGGCCGAGGGCGCCCCGGGCGCCGATGAGCTCACGCTCCTGGGCCTCGCCTATCAGCAGCGCGCCCGGGAGACGGGCGACGCGACTTTCTATCCGCGCTCGGAGGAGGCCCTGCGCCGCGCGCTCGGTCTCGAGCCGCGGAGCGGCCTTGCCGTGACGGGGCTGGCGTCGCTCGCCGCCTCGCGCCATCGCTTCGAGGAAGCGCGGGCGCTCGCAGAGCGCGCGGTGCATCTGGCTCCATACTCGGCCGGCCCGCAGGGAATCCTCGGCGACGCGCTCGCGGAGCTCGGTCGCTACCGAGAGGCTTTCGCCGCGTGGGAGCGCATGGTCTCCGTCGAGCCTGACGCGGCCGCCTACGCGCGCATCTCCTACGCGCGCGAGCTGCTCGGCCGGCCCGGGGCCGCGCTGGACGCGATGGAGCTGACCGTAGGCGCAGCTTCGGCACGCGGTGAGCACGCCGCCTGGGCTCTCGTCCAGGCCGGCAACCTCCGGTTCGGGCAGGGAAGCCTGGGTTCGGCGGCCCGCTCCTACCGCGAGGCGCTGGTGCGCTTCCCCGGCTATGCCTCCGCCCAGGCGGGGCTCGCGCGCGTCGAGGCGGCGCGCGGGCGCACGGAGCGAGCGGTGGCCCTCTACCGGCAAGCGCTCGAGGCCGTCCCGTTGCCCGAGTACGCCGCCGGTCTGGGGGAGACCCTGGAGGCCTCCGGACGCCGGGCCGAGGCCGAAGAGGCCTACGCGCTCGTGGACGCTACCCAGCGTCTGCTGGAGGCGAACGGGGTCCGCACGGACCTGGAGACGGCTCTGGTGAGCCTCGACCGCGGCCGCGACCTCCCCGGCGCTCTCGCACGCGCGCGCGAGGCGTACGAGGAGCGGCGGAGCATCCAGGCGGAGGACGTGCTCGCCTGGGCCCTCTATCGGAACGGGCTGTGCGAGGACGCGCGGGGCCACTCGCAACGCGCCCTCCGCCTCGGCACTCGCGACGCGCTCCTGCTCTTTCACCGCGGCATGATCGAGCGCTGCCTGAGTGAGGACGAGGCAGCGCGCTCGTACCTCGCGCGCGCCCTCGCGATCAACCCGCATTTCTCTCTGCGTTGGGCGCCCGTCGCCGAGGAAGCCGTGCGATGAAGCGCTTGCTCGCCGCCCTCGTCGCGGTTGCAGCGCTCGCCGCCCCGGCTGCAGCCGAGGCCCACCCGCTCGGCAATTTCACCGTCAACCGCTACGCGGAGATCGTCCTCTCGGGCGACGACGTCTACCTCCGCTACGCGCTCGACCTCGCGGAGATCCCGACCTTCCAGGAAGGTGGCTCCGTCCGGGCCCCGGGCTTTCCCGCCCGCGTGGCCCGTCAGCTCGTGCTGGAGCTGGACGGCCGTCCGGTCCGCTTTGTGCCGGTGGAACACAAGCTGGAGGAGCGGCCCGGAGCGGGAGGCCTCCCGACGCTGCGTTTCGAGGTCGTCTACGAGGCCGCAGGCCCCGCGGACGGCGGGAGCCTTGTGTTCCAGGATCACAATTTCGACCGCCGCATCGGCTGGCGCGAGGTGGTCGTTCGGGCCGAGCGGGGAGCCCGCCTCGCCTCCTCGAACGTCCCGAGCGAGAGCGCGAGCGACCGGCTGCGCGCCTATCCGGACGACCTGCTCGACTCGCCGCTCGCGGTCACCTCGGCGGAGGCGACCTTCGAGCCCGGCGAGGTGCCCGGCACGCCCCCGGCTCTCAGCGCCTCCACCGCCGAGGCAGCACCGGAGGGAGGCTTCGAGTCGCTCGTCGCTCTCGAGGACCTCAGCGTCGGGGTCGTCGCCCTCGCGCTCCTCGTCGCGGCCTTCTGGGGCGCGGCCCACGCTCTCACGCCCGGGCACGGGAAGGCGATCGTCGCCGGCTACCTCGTCGGCTCGCGCGGCCGGCCTCGCCACGCCGTGCTCCTCGGCGTGATCGTGACGGTGACGCACACGGCCGGAGTGTTCGCGCTCGGACTCGTCACGCTCCTGCTCTCGCGGTTCATCGTGCCCGAGCAGCTCTATCCGTGGCTGACCGTCGTCTCCGGGCTGCTCGTGGTCACGGTCGGAGCAGGCGTGTTGGCGAGCCGGATCCGCCACGCGCGCGCACACGCACGGGGAGCGCATCACCACCATCATCACCACCGTCACGACGAGCACGAACTCGGGACGCGGGGGCTTCTCGGCGTCGGCGTTGCGGCGGGGCTCCTGCCCTGCCCGTCAGCGCTCGTCGTCCTCCTGAGTGCGATCGCGCTCCACCGTGTCGGCCTGGGGCTGGCGCTCATCGTCGCCTTCAGCCTCGGTCTCGCCGCGACCATCTCCGCCATCGGCCTCCTGGCCGTGCTCGCGCAGCGGACCTTCAGGCGCCTCAGCCTGAACGGCCCGCTCGTCCGCGCCCTTCCCGCCGTGAGCGCTCTCGTGATCCTCGCGGTCGGGGTCGGCATCACCGCCAACGCCCTCCCGGAGGTGCTCTGATGTTCGGACTCGACGACCAGGTCGCCGCCTTCTCCGACGGCGCGTCCGTGTGGATCGTCCTCGCCGTGGCCGTGCTGCTCGGCCTGCGGCACGCCACCGACCCCGACCACATCGCCGCCGTGACGACGCTCGTCGCTGGCGGCCGTGAGCGGGCGGCACGCCGCGCGGGGGAGCTCGGGCTTGCCTGGGGACTCGGCCACGCCGTGACCCTGTTCGCGTTCGGCCTGCCCATCCTCGTGCTCGACAGCTATCTCCCCGCGCGGGTCCAGCAGGGGGCGGAGACGGCGATCGCGCTCGTGATCGTCTACCTGGCGGTGCGCCTGCTCACGCGCTGGCGTCGCGGGGCCTTTCACGTGCACGAGCATGCACACGGCGCGGCGGAGCACACGCACCTGCACGAGCGGCACGACCACCCACACGCGGCGCGGAGCCGCTTGGGCGCCTTCACGATCGGCCTCGTGCACGGGATGGGCGGAAGCGCAGGCGTGGGGATCCTCGTCGTCGCCTCGGTGGAGTCGACCGCCCTCGCCGTCGCCTCGCTTGCGCTCCTCGCGGTGTTCACGGCCGTCTCGATGACGATACTGTCAACCGGCTTCGGGGCGACGCTCGTCTCGCGCCCCGTGCGCGCGAGCTTCAACGCTGTCGCGCCCGCCCTCGGCCTCGCGAGCCTCGGTTTCGGTGTCTGGTACGCAACCGCGGCCTGGAGCCTCACGCCCTACCCGTTCTAGGAAACCTATGATCGGGGGCGGCCATGGTCGCCTCCGATCTCGCGGATCTCACGCGCAACGCCGTGGACGTGCTCCCCGCCGGCGAGCTCGAGCGCAGGCTCGGCCTCGGCCGTCCTCTGCGCGTGAAGCTCGGCATCGACGTCACGGCTCCCCACATCCACGTCGGCCACGCCATCCCGCTCCAGCGCATGGCCGCCTTCCAACGGGCCGGCCACAAGGGCGTTCTCATCATCGGCGACTACACGACGCGGATCGGCGATCCGTCCGGCCGCTCGACCGAGCGACCCGTCCTCTCAGACGAAGAGATCGACCGGAACGCGAAGACCTACCTGGAGCAGGCGGCGCAGATCGTCGACACCGATTCCGAGCGGCTCGAGGTGCGCTACAACGGTGAGTGGCTCTCGAAGCTCGACTTCGCCGAGGTCGTGCGCCTGACGCGGACGATCACCGTTGCGCGGTTGCTCGAGCGGGACGACTTCGCCAACCGCTTCTACGCGCGAACGCCCATCTCCGTCTCCGAGCTGCTTTACCCCTTCATGCAGGCGTACGACTCCGTCGCGATACGCGCGGACGTCGAGCTCGGCGGCACCGACCAGCTCTTCAACCTGATGCAGGGCCGCGACCTCCAGCGCCAGCGCGGCCAGGAACCGCAGGCGGTGCTCACGATGCCGCTCCTGGAAGGCACCGACGGCGTCCAGAAGATGTCGCAGTCGCTCGGCAACTACG
>JBOHAJ010000129.1:0-3349 GCA_050697715.1 Gaiellaceae bacterium | reverse complement strand
GGGCCGCGACCACACGATCTTCGCCAAGCGTGACGGCAAGGTCGCTTTCATGACCAGCGGCACAGGCCGCACGGTCTCGATCGTCTAGCGTTCTTCGCTGCGCGAAGAACGCTAATGGGAGGGCAGGAGCCGACTGTGGATTCCCTCAGAGAATCTCTTTTGGTCGAGCTTTTGCCCGAAGGGTAAAAGCTCGTGTTCCACGACCGCGCGCGGATCCGCGTCCGGGGCGGCCGCGGCGGTGACGGCGCGCTCAGCTTCCGCCGGGAGAAGTTCGTCCCGAAGGGCGGGCCGGACGGCGGGGACGGCGGGAACGGCGGGGATGTGATCCTCGTGGCCGACGCCGACCTGCGCGACCTCTCCTTCTTCGGGCGCGCACGGGACTTCAAGGCGGGACGCGGCCGCCACGGCCAGGGCTCCAACCGTCACGGGGCGGACGGGGAGGACGTCGAGCTCCGCGTCCCGGTCGGCACGCAGGTCCTCGACGCGGAGGGACGGCTCCTCGCCGATCTCGCACACCCCGGCGCACGGACGACCGTCGCCCAAGGCGGCCGTGGCGGGGCGGGGAACCGCCACTTCAAAGGGCCGACGCACCAGGCGCCCCGTATCGCCGAGGTCGGCGAGCCTGGGGAGGAGGCGGCCGTGGAGCTTCGCCTCAAGCTCCTCGCGGATGCGGCGCTCCTCGGCTTCCCCAACGCGGGCAAGTCTTCGCTTCTGCGCCGCATCTCCAACGCGAAGCCGAAGGTGGCCGACTATCCCTTCACCACCGTCGCCCCGGTGCTCGGGACCGTCGAGGCCGCCGACGGGCGCCAGCTCACGGTCGCCGACGTTCCCGGGCTGCTCGAGGGCGCCAGCGAGGGAGTCGGCCTCGGAGACGAATTCCTGGCCCACCTCGAACGGGCGCGCCTCTTCCTGCACGTGATCGAGGCGGCAGAGGACGTCGAGGAGCGCTTCCGCGCGATCGCCCGCGAGCTCGCGGCGTACGGGGCCGGACTCGACGAGCGGCCGCAGATCGTCGTGCTCAACAAGATCGACCTGCCGGGCTCGGCGACCTTCGCGGACGCCGACCCGCGCATACTGGCCGTCGTGCGGACGTCGGCGCTCACCGGTGAAGGAATCGAGGATCTGAAGCGTGCGCTCTTCGAGCACATTCCCGAGCGCGCGGCATCGTCGCCGGCCGATTCCACGCTCCCCGATTTTCTCGTGTACCGGCCTCAGCCGCCGCGACGGCGGGGCCCGAGCATCTTCCGCACGGACAGGGGTTACGTCGTCCGCGGCGAGGCGTCGGAGGAGCAGCTGCGGGCGGCCGGCGTCCGGCCCGACGACGTCGTCGAGTTCGAGTCGTGACCGGCCTCCTCGGCGGTGCCTTCGACCCGCCGCACAACGGCCACCTGGCGCTGGCCGAGGCGGCGATTCCCCACTTCCGCCTCGAGCGGCTGCTGGTGCTGGTCGTCGCCGAGCCGGGCCACAAGGCGGTCGAGGTTCCGTTCGAGGACCGGTACGAGCTCGCCTCCCTCGCATTCCGCGACGTCCCGCGAACCGAGGTCGTGCGCGAGCGGCACGCCTACACCGTCGACGCCGTCCGCGACGGCTCCTTCGGTGACGCGATCTTCCTCGTCGGCGCCGACGAGTTCGCGGACTTTCTCTCGTGGAAGGATCCGAACGGCGTGCTCGAGCATGTTCGCCTGGGCGTGGCCACCCGCCCGGGCCACGGACGGGAGCGACTCGATGGAGTGCTCGACGCACTCGAACGGCCGGGCCGGGTGGTTTTCTTCGAGATCCCCGCCGTCCCGGTCGCCTCGAGCGAGATCAGGGCGCACGTCGCGCGCGGCGAGCCGATCGGGGATCTCGTGCCCCCGGCCGTCGAGGCCCTGATCGCAGACCGCGGCCTGTACCGGTGATACTCTGAGCCCAGGACACGACGAGGAGCGATCGACCAGCTGACGCCAATCGAGCAAGCCCGCCGCATTGCCGAGCTCGCCCAGGAGAAGCTCGCCAGAGACGTCGTGATCCTCGACATGCGGCCCGTGTGCTCCTACACGGACTACTTCGTCATCTGCACCGGCGGGAACCCTCGCCAGACGAAGGCGATCTACGAGGAGGTGCACGAGCGCCTCAAGCGCGAGGAGCGCGCGATCCCGCGGAGCGTCGCCGGCAACCAGCAGGCGACCTGGATCCTCGTGGACTACCTGGACGTCGTCCTCCACATCTTCACCCCGGAGGCCCGGGACTACTATCGCCTCGAGGAGCTCTGGGGCGACGTGCCGTCAGTCGAGGTCGCGGCCGCGAGCTGAGCCCGCACGGGGGTCGTTGTCCGGGGGACAACTAAGATCCTCGCCGTGCTCACGACGAACCAGAAGGGCGCGATCGCCGAGACTGCGATCGTGCACGCCGCGGTCAAGCTCGGGATCGACGTCTACAAGCCGGTAGCAGAGGGCGGGCGCTACGACCTCATCTTCGACCTCGGAACCCGCATGGCGCGTGTTCAGTGCAAGTGGGCCGGGCGCCGCGGCAACGTGATTCCCGTCCGCTGTTACTCGTCGCGAAGAGCCAGGGACGGCTTCCTCAAGCGCTCGTACACCTCCGACGAGGCCGACGCGATCGTCGCGTACTGCGCCGAGCTCGATCGGTGTTACTTCCTTCCGCTCGACCTGTTCGGCGGTCGGAGGTACGTCCAGCTTCGACTGGGCCGACCCACAACAACCAGAATGGTCGGGATTAACTGGGCTGAGGCGTTCGAGTTCGCCGCTACACTAGCCGGACACAGCAAGGGGCCATAGCTCAGCTGGGAGAGCGCCTGCTCGGCATGCAGGAGGTCACGGGTTCGAATCCCGTTGGCTCCACTTTTCGACGTTGCCCGGACCGCGTGCAAGATGATGCGGTAGGTGGGCTGGATCTCGGTCCGGCCGTTCAGCCGAGGTCGACTCGATGCAGCAGCCGTCGTGATGACAAGCTGTATCCGGAGATCGAGCCGCTCGAGCACGGCACGTTGGAGGTCGGTGACGGCGACCTCGTGTACTGGGAGACATGCGGTGATCCGCGCGGCAAGCCGGCTGTCGTCTTGCACGGTGGCCCCGGTTCGGGATGTTCGCCGTGGCACCGCAGGCTGTTCGATCCAGGCGCCTACCGCCTCGTGCTGTTCGATCAGCGCGGCTGTGGGCGGAGCACGCCACTCGCAAGCTCACCTGAGATCGACCTGGCAAGCAACAACACCGCCAACCTCATCGCCGACATAGAGCTGCTGCGTCAGCACCTGGACGTCGCACAATGGTTGGTACTCGGCGGATCATGGGGCAGCACACTCGCCCTCGCCTACGGCGAAACGCACCCGGATGGGGTCACGGAGCTGATC
>JBOHAJ010000128.1:0-10002 GCA_050697715.1 Gaiellaceae bacterium | reverse complement strand
CTCCGCGACCGTCTCGTGCATCGGGAGCCACGTTCCGCGTCGCAGCGAGCGATCGGCGGTGATCACGACCTTCGCCTCGGCGTCCGTGAGGCGCTCGCGAACCGCGGGGGCGGCGAAGCCGGAGAAGATCGGCACCTGAATCGCGCCCACGTGGGCGCACGCGTGGGAAGCGACCGCGACCTCCGGGCACATCGGCAGGTAGATCCCGATCCGGTCGCCCGGCTCGACGCCGAGACGGACGAGGCCCTCGGCGAGGCGCGTGACGTCTCGTGACATGGCGGCGAAGGTGAGCTCGCGGCGGCTGCCGTCCTCGCCGGCGAAGACGGCCGCGACCGCGTCGGGCTTCCGCTCCGCCCACCGGTGGACGCAGTTGTGGGCGATCGAGAGCTTCCCGTCCACGAACCAGGTCGTCCACTCTGGACCGCGCGAATCGTCGTAAACGCGCTTCCACGAACGCGAGAACTCGAGCCCCATGTCCTCGACGGCCGCGGGCCAGAACCACTCGGGCTCCTCCTGCGAGCGGCGCACGAGGGCCCAGTAGTCATCGAATCCGTGCCGGCGCATGAGCCGGGCGACGTTGGCCCGCTCGAGCACCTCCGGGCTCGGCTCCCAGACGAAGTCCGCCATGCCGCCCGAAGCCTACTTCCCGCGACTCGAGCCGCCGAAGTGAGTTCCTCTGGTAACTTAGTTTGCACTAACATGGAGGTTGGGTCTTGAGAGCACGGATCTTCGCCGAGAAGAACAAGAAGTGGTGGACGCTCGGCGCGGTCGCCTTCGGGCTCTTCATGATCATGCTCGACAACACGATCGTGAACGTCGCGCTCCCCTCGATCCAGCGCGACCTCGGGATCGACGTCTCCGAGCTCGAGTGGGTGGTCAACGGCTATGCGCTGACGTTTGCCGTGCTGATGCTCACGGGCGGCAAGCTCGCCGACCTCTTCGGACGGCGTCTCGTCTTCATCCTCGGCCTCGCGATCTTCACGGGCTCGTCGCTCGCGTGCGGCCTCGCGGAGAGCGCGGACGTGCTGATCGGCGCACGCGTCGTCCAGGGTGTCGGCGCCGCCCTCATGAACCCCGCCACCCTCTCGATCATCACGGCCACCTTCCCGCCCCGTCAGCGCGGAATGGCGCTCGGCATCTGGGTGGGCGTCTCGGCGGTCGCGCTCGCGATCGGGCCGCTCGTCGGCGGCGTGATCGCCGAGCACATCGACTGGGGCTGGATCTTCTTCATCAACGTCCCCGTCGGGATCATGGCCATCGTCGTCGCGCGGCTCGTCATCCGCGAGTCCCGCGACACCTCGGCCAAGCAGCGGCTCGACCTTCCGGGGCTGCTCACGTCGGGCGTCGCGCTCTTCGCGCTCACGTACGGCCTGATCGAGGCGAACACGTACGGATGGACGTCCGCGCGCATCCTCTCCCTCTTCGCCGTCGCGGCCGTGGGGCTCGCCCTCTTCGTCGTCCTCGAGTCGCGGCAGCGCGTCCCCATGCTCGACCTCTCCCTCTTCCGCAACAGGACGTTCGCCGGTGCGAACGCGGTGATGATGCTCGTCGCGCTGGCCATGTTCGGCGTCTTCTTCTTCTTCGTCTCGCTCTACATGCAGAACGTTCTCGGCTACTCCCCAACGGAAGCCGGTGCGACGTTCCTGCCGATGACGATGCTCATCATCCTGATCGCCCCCTTGGCCGGGAGGTTCTCCGACCGCGTCGGCTCCCGTTGGCTGATGGGCGCTGGGATGAGCCTCGTCGCTCTCTCCCTGCTCCTCTTCTCGCGACTCGACGTGACCTCGGGATTTTGGGACCTCCTCCCCGGCCTTCTGATCGGCGGCGCCGGGATGGCGATGGTCATGACGCCGACGACGGCTGCGGCGATGGGCTCCGTCCCCGTGGACAAGGCGGGCATCGGCTCCGCCGTGCTCAACAGCATGCGGCAGGTGGGCGGCTCCCTCGGTATCGCCATCATGGGTGCGATCGTCCTCTCGTACGCCGATGTCGCGCCCGGCGATCCCCGGGCCCCCCAGCAGTTCGTCGACGGGTTCCAGGCTTCGCTTCTCGTCGCGGCGGCAATTGCCTTCGCCGGCGCCGTCGTCGCGGTGGCGACCGTCCGGGAGTACCATCATGCCGACGCGGCCCCCCTGGCCGAGGCGGCCGCGTAATGCTCCCGCAGCATTCCCCGGAGGGGCAGTAGGTGCCCGCCGCCCGCCTTACCGCCGCTGAGCGCCGCGCCTCGCTCCTGGAGAGCGCGTGCGCAGTCTTCGGACGCGGCAGCTACCGGGGTACGACGACGGCCGACCTCTCCGCGGCCGCCGGGGTCACGGAACCGATCCTCTACCGTCACTTCGAGTCGAAGCGTGCGCTTTACCTCGCCTGCCTCACAGAGTGCTGGGAGCGGGTGCGCGCCGTCTGGGAGCAGGCGATTGCCGCCGAGCTGGACCCGGGGCTGTGGGTCGCCGCGATGGGGCGTGCCTTCCTCGAGTCCAAGGAAGCCCGGCCCGTCATCTCCAACATGTGGGTGCAGGCGCTCGCCGAAGCCGTGGAGGACGAGCAGATCGCCGCGTTCATGCGCGCACATCTGCGCGAGGTGCACGCCTACACGGCCGACGTCTTCCGCCGCGCCCGGGAGGCCGGGGGCGTCCCTGCCGACCGCGACCCCGACGCGGAGGCCTGGATCTTCCTCGCGCTGGGCCTTCTCTCCATGGCCGACCGAGCGGTGGGCGGGCCCATGGACGAGGACTGGCCGAAGATCCGCGAGTCCCGCAGGCGCTGGGTCACGGGTAAGTAGGAAACCCGTAGGAACGCTTCACGGCGCGTCAAGCACCTTCGAACGAGGGATGGACGGGAGGTGTCGTTCCGCCGACGCTTCGTCTGTGATTCGTCCCCAGACAGGCGACAACCCGGAGACTCCGGCTCTGCGGCCCAGCCGATGCCTCCGGGTTGGTGTCGCCGGGAATTGGCGCGCCTCCCGCACCCCTCTGCCTGGCGTCCGGCAGGAATGCGAGATGTTCCTGACTATAGCCGAGGTCGGCTGGAAGTCAAGTAGGCTTGTGAAGTAGTTATTTCCTCCTATAGTTCACCTTAGATACCGCCTATGTCCGAGCACGCCGCACTCGTCCGCTCCGCCGCCTCCCCCCGCGCCACGATGGGCGACCGGGTGCGCCAGCTCCGCATCGCGCGGGGCCTGACGCAGACGGAGCTGGCCGGCGAGCGCTTCTCCAAGGAGTACGTCAGCCAGATCGAGCGTGGCAAGACACGGCCTACGACCGAGACGATCGAGTGGCTGGCGGAGCGCCTGGGCGTCGACAAGACGTTCCTCGAGATCGGAGTCTCCTCCAGCGAGCGCCAGCGGGTCGAGAGCGTGGTCGCGCGGGCCGAGGCGGCGATCGAGTCGAGCAACTACGAGGAGGCCGTCGCCGAGCTCGAGAAGCTCGCGCCCGCGCTCCAGACGGTGGCGGCGCCGGAGCTCGAGCTCCGGTCGCTGCTCGCCGAGTCGTGGGCCCGCATGTACATCGGAGAGGTCCGGCGCGCGATCGGGCTGCTCGAGCGGGCGCGGGGCATCGTGGAGGCGCCGGCGTTCACGGACGTCGACCGCGCCGAGGTGCTCTACCACCTCGCGTGCTGCCGCTACAAGCTCAACTCGATCTCGACCGCCGTCTCGCTGTATACGGAGGCGCTCGAGCTGGCGACGCGGTCGGGACTCCCCTGCGACCGGCTCCGCTCGCACGTCTTCGCGTGGCGAGCGCGCTGCTACCGGCGGCAGCGCGACTGGGAGGCCGCGCGCGAGGACGTCGAGCGCGCGCTCGAGCTCGCCGAGGGGCTGAACGACAAGCGCACGGTCGGCCACGTCTATTTCCAGGCCTCCCTCATCGCAGAGCGCACCGGGCACTGGGTGCTCGCGCGCTCGTACGCCGAGCGGGCGAAGGCGATTTACGAGGAGGTGCGCGACCAGTCCAACGTCGGCAAGCTCCTCAACGAGATCGGAGCCCTCAACTTCCAGCTCGGCAAGCCGGAGGACGCGGTCAGGTACCTGAAGGACGCCTTCAAGGTCCTGATCGACGTCGGAGACGACATCGACGCGGCCAGGGTCGTCTCCTCGCTCGCCCAGGTGCACCTGCGCACGGGCAAGGTCGAGCTTGCGGAGGAGCAGTCCCGCAAGGCGCTCGACATGCTCGCGGGTCGCACCGACCACCTCGACGAGATCGGCAACGCCCAGCTCGTCCTGGGCCGGGCAGTGCTGGAGCAGGACAGGCTCGAGGAGGCGGAGGAGGCCTTCGCCGCCGCCGAGTCGAGCTTCGACCAGCTCTCGTCGGCCAGCCATCGCGCCGCCGCGTGGATCGCCCAGGGGGATCTCGCAGTCAAGCGCGGAGACGATCGCCGGGCCTCGCGTCTCTACCGACGCGCGGCCGAGGCGCTGCAGGACTTCCACTTCTAAGGAGGTATGACGGTGAAGGTCAAGGCTCTCGTCGCTCTCGCCACTCTGACCGCTCTTCTGGCGCCGCTTGCCGGCTTCGGGCACTTCGACGGTCACTAGGCACCGCGCATCGACTCGCAGTGGAAAGGGGGTGAAATGACAGTGAAGGTCAAGGCTCTTGTTGCTCTCACGACGCTGGCCGCCCTGCTCGCGCCGCTCGCCGGCTTCGGGCATTTCGACGGTCACTAGCCGGGGGAGGACGTCGTCCGCTGACGTCGAACCTTTCCGGCGCGCGACCCGAGAATCGTTCGAACCATGGAACAGCGTCCTTCCCTCCGTCCCCTCGCCCCGCTGCTCGGGGTCCTGGCCGCCATGTGGCTCGCTGCCGCCGGTCTGATCGCCCAGCAGCTCGTCTAGCGGCTCGTCCCCGTGTCTCGCCGCCGCGTCTAACGCCGGGCGGGAACGTCGGCCGCCAGGACGTCGCGAATCGAGACGACCCCGATCGTCCGCGCACCCTCGACCACGGGCAGGTGCCGGAAACCCCGCTCCATCATGGTGTCCAGCGCCTCTGCCGTGGTCGTGTCCGTGCCCGCCGTGATCGGATCGCCGGTCATCCATTCGCGGACGCGGGCTTCGCTCGAGTGCACACGTCCGGCGACAGCCCGCAAGATGTCCCGCTCGGTCAGAATCCCGATCAGGCGGCCGTGCTCGAGCACCACCGCGGAGCCGACGTCGTTGCCGGCCATTCGCTCCGCGGCCTCCCCCAGCGTGTCCTCGGGGGCCACGGCGATGATGTCGCGCGACATCAACTCCCCGAGTAGAGTCATGCGCCGAGAATAGCGGGACCAGGATATACTGGCGCTTCATTTTCTGAAGCAACTTCTCGGGAGGTGGCGACATGGCGGAGAACGGCTACGCGAAGCCGGTGCTCGTCTCGAGCGACTGGCTGGCCGACCACCTCGGCGACGAGAACGTCGTCGTCGCGGAGGTGGACGAGAATCCCGACCTCTACGAGGAGGGACACATTCCGGGCGCCGTGAAGCTCCACTGGCGCGACGACCTCCAGGATCCGGTCGAGCGCGACATCGTCGACCGTGAGACGTTCGAGCGGGTCCTCGGTGAGCGCGGAATCGGCAACGCGACGACGGTGATTCTTTACGGGGACAAGAACAACTGGTTCGCCGCCTACGCCTACTGGTATCTGAAGGTGTACGGCCACGGGGACGTGCGCATCCTGGACGGCGGCCGCCAGAAGTGGATCGACGAGGGTCGCGAGCTGACGACCGACGCCCCGTCGCCGGCGGGCGCGACGTATTCGGCGAAGGAGCGGGACGAATCCATCCGGGCGTATCGCGACCAGGTGCACGACTGGCTCGGCGGCGGGGAGACCGCGCTCGTGGACGTGCGCTCTCCCGGCGAGTATGCCGGCGAGCTGATCGCGCCTCCCGGCTACGAGCAGGAGGGGGCGCAGCGCGGGGGCCACATTCCCGGCGCCGCCTCGATCCCCTGGGCGACCGCGGTGCGGGACGACGGCACCTTCAAGTCGGCGGACGAGCTCCGCTCGCTCTACGAAGGGAAGGGCGTCACCCCCGACAAGCCGGTGACCGCGTACTGCCGCATCGGCGAGCGCAGCGCCCACACGTGGTTCGTGCTGCGGGAGCTGCTCGGGTACGGCGACGTCCGCAACTACGACGGCTCCTGGACCGAGTGGGGCAACCTCGTCGACGTGCCGATCGAGAAGGGCTCAGGCTCGTAGAGCGCCCGGTTCTCGAGGCAGTCGACTACCACACCGCCGGCGAGCCGTTCCGGATCGTCACGGGCGGCGCGCCGTCCCTCGACGGGGCGACGATCCTGGAGAAGCGCCGCAATGCGCTCGAGCGGCACGATTGGGTGCGCCGTCTACTCGTCTACGAGCCGCGCGGGCACGCGGACATGTACGGCTGCTTCGTCGTCGAGCCGGAGGACGAGGACGCCGACCTGGGCGTCGTCTTCTTCCACAACGCGGGCTACTCGACGGCATGCGGCCACGGGACGATCGCTCTCGTGACGTGGGCGGTGGAGACGGGCCGGGTGGCCGTGGCGGGTCCGGAGGCGCACGTGGTCGTGGACGTCCCGTCGGGTCGGCTCGAGACAGTCGCCTCCGTGGAGGGAAGCCGGGTCCGCTCCGTTCGCTTCCGCAACGTCCCCTCGTACGTGGAGTCGGAAGGGCTGCTCGCGGAAGGGCTGCGAGTGGACGTCGCCTTCGGGGGCGCGTTCTACGCCTCGGTCGCGTCCCCGCTTCCGGTGGAGCCCCGCAACGTGCCCCAGCTGATCGAGCTCGGGCGGGCGGTGAAGCTCTCGCTGGAAGAGCAGCGGCCGTTCGTGCACCCGCTCGAGCCCGAGCTGCGAGACGTCTACGGGGTGATGTTCTGGGAGTGGCGTGACTTCGGACCTCCGCTTCGACAGCGGAACGTGACCGTCTTTGCGGACGGCGAGGTCGACCGCTCCCCCTGCGGAAGCGGCACGTCCGCGCGCCTCGCGCTCCTCGACCACTCGGGCGAGCTGCCCCGCGGCGACGAGCTCGTCCACGAGAGCGTGATCGGCACCGAGTTCCGCGCCCGCGTCGTCGGGGAAGCGGAGGTGGCCGGCCGGCCCGCGGTCGTCACGGAGGTCGAGGGCAGCGCGCATTACACCGGCCGCCACGAGTTCGCCCTCCGTCCCGACGATCCCCTCGGCGAGGGCTTCCTGCTCCGTTAGGGCATGTCTTGGGGTCAGGCCCCTGTCCGCGTCCAAGATGGACGGGTGCCCGCATGAACACCGGGCTCCCGAGGTCCTCTATCCACAGGATGGACGCCCGGCCGTGGCCGGAAAGGGCGCGTCCAGGGGTCAGACCCCTGGCCGTGGCTGGAAGAGCCTAGGCGCGGAGCAGCGGGCGCGTGAGGCAGGTCGGGCCGCCGTCGCCCTTGCGGGAGATCTCGTCGCCGCGGTAGACGCGGACGTCCACGCCGGCGCGCTCCATGCGGCGGCGGGTCTCGTCGTTCCCCTCGAGCGCGAGCGCGACGCGCGGGCCGAGCGCGAGGACGTTCGGGGCCATCGTCTCGAACTCGTCGTCCGGCACCGGGACGAGCTCGATTCCACGCTCGCGCAGGAGCTCGACGAGCCGAACCGGCATGAGCGGGGGGTAGGCCACGGCGAGATCGCGGTCGAGCGGTGAGACGAGCGACATGAGGTGCATGACCTCCCCCTCGCCGTGGAAGTGCGGGAGATCGAAGACGATCACCTCGACGCCCGGCAGCGCCTCGCGTAGCCCGTCGGCGGCGACGTCGTTCGTCCGGTAGCCCCGCCCGACGAGAAGCGTGCGCTCGTCCAGCCAGAGCGTGTCGCCGCCCTCGGCGAGCGCGGGAGCCTGGAGCCGCGCGGCCACCGGCACTCCGGCCTCGACGAGGTCGGCCGTCATCGCGTCGACCTCCCCCCGCCGCCCCTCCTTTCCCGGACGGAGCAGCACGGCGCCGGCGTCCGTCACGAGGGCCGGGTCGTAGACGTAGATGGCGTCCGGGTCGGCACCGTGGGGCGTCTTGGCGACGAGCACCTCGGCTCCGGTCTCGGCGACGAGCGCGCGGAAGGCCTCGTGCTCCTCCGCCGCTCGCACCGGGTCGGGCTCGGCTCGCCAGCCGTACGCGCGCCAGAGGACGAGATCCTCGGCGCGCGGTGGGCGCACGAGCACGCGCCGAAGCGTGGCGGTCATGCTCTGACACCCGTACAGGCGGGCGGTAACCTCCATCGCGATGGAGACTACCGCTCGGCTTGCGGGAATCGAAGCGGGAGGCGGCTGCGCGGCGAAGTACTCCGCTGCCCGGCTCGAGGAGTTGCTCGCCGGCTTCCTGCCCGCGTCCTCGGAGAACCTCCTCGTCGGCCTGGCGCCTGCGGATGACGCCGCCGTGTACCGGCTCGACGACGAGCGCGCTCTCATTTTCACGACCGATTTCTTCCCGCCGATGGTGGACGACCCCTCGCTCTTCGGCGCGGTCGCCGCCGTGAACGCGCTCAACGATGTGTTCGCGATGGGCGGAAAAGCGCTGCTGGCGCTCTCGATCGCCGCCTTCCCCGAAGAGCTCCCGGTGGAGACCGTGCGCGCGATCCTCGACGCGGCCGCGGCCAAGGTGGAGGAGGCCGGAGCCGTGCTCGCCGGCGGGCACACGATCCGAGACGCCGAGCCGAAGTACGGCCTCGCCGTCATCGGCACCGTCCATCCCGAGGCTCTCTGGCGCAAGAGCGGGGCCGTGCCGGGCGACGCCGTCTTCCTCACGAAGCCGCTGGGCACCGGGTTGGTCCTCACCGCCGCGCGCAAAGGCGTCGTCGGCGAGGCGGAGGCCGCCGCGGCCGCGCTCTCGATGGTCGAGCTGAACGACCGTTCCGCGGACGCCCTCCGGCCCTTCGAGCCGCACGCGGTCACCGACGTGACCGGCTTCGGCCTGCTCGGGCATGCCCACGAGGTCGCCGAGCGGAGCGGCGTCCGCCTCGTGCTCGAGGCGGCTCGGCTGCCCGCCTTGCCCGGCGCGCTGGAGGCGGCTGCGCAGGGCCTGCGAACCGGCGGTGACGTGCGCAACCGGGAGTTCGCCGCGCGCGCTGTCACCCTCGACCGCGTGCCGGACGAGCTCGTCGCGCTCGCGTACGATCCGCAAACCGCCGGTGGGCTGCTCGTCTCCCTTCCGGCGGAGAAAGGCGCCGTCCTGGAGGCGACCTTCTCGGCGCAGGGTCTCCCTCTCGTCCGGGTCGGCCGGGTGGAGGCCGGGAGCGGGGTGGCGCTCGGCTGATGGAGGCCGGGGCCGCCCGCACGGTCCGCGCCCGCCTGCGCTCCCTCACGGTCTCCCCCACGACGTTCACGTGGCTCGCCTCCGCCGCGCTCGCGGCCCTCTACCTGATCGTCGTCTCGGGCGCGACAGTGCGCCTCACCGGCTCCGGGCTAGGCTGCGAGAACTGGCCGCGCTGCGGCGACACGTTCCTCCCGCCCAAGGACTATCACGCGGTCGTCGAGTTCGGGAATCGCGCCGTCGGCTTCGTCGTCGGCCTGACGACGCTCGCGGCAGCCGCCGCCGCGTTTCGCGTCGGGCGCCTTCCGCGCTGGCTCCTCTGGAGCGCGGTCGCCCTGCCCTTCACCGTCCTCGCGCAGGGGATCCTCGGCGGGATCACGGTGCTCCTCGAGCTCCACCCCTTGATTGTGATGGGCCACTTCCTCCTCTCGCTGGCGGCCCTCGCCGTCGGGATCGTCGTCGTGCTGGGCGCCCGCGGGGTGCGGACGGAGGCGACCGGGGTCGGCTGGCTCGCGCTCGCCCTCGTCCCGAGCGCGCTCGCGATGGTCGTCACCGGAACGCTCGTGACGGCTGCGGGCCCGCACTCGGGCGGGGAGGAGATCCCCCGCTTCGGCAGCCTGATCGACGCCCTTCACCTGCACATCGGCGCCACGGCCGCCTTCGGCGTGGCCTTCCTGACGCTTGTGGTCGCGCTCCTCCTCCAGCGGCGGCGCGCGCTTCCGGAGCTCCTTCTGGCCGGCGGCGTGCTCGCCCTGCTCGTCGCCCAGATGGCGATCGGTGAGACGCAGTGGCGGAGCGGCCTTCCCT
>JBOHAJ010000127.1:0-11840 GCA_050697715.1 Gaiellaceae bacterium | reverse complement strand
GACGATGGCGTTGTTCTCTAGCACATCGAGCCTGCCGCTGCGTTACTCCGCAGCGGAGACGAGTCGGCCGATGTCGTCCCAGCGCGAGACGTCGGCCTCGATGTAGAGCGCCGATCCTCCTTCGTCGCCGATGAGGAGGTCGGTGGGGGTGCCCCCTTCGCGAGGCGTGTGGCGGACGTCGCCGATCACGACATCGGCGCCCTCACGAGAGAAGGCGAGGCTCATCGCGCGACCGATGCCCGAGCTCCCGCCGGTCACGACGATCGTCTTGCCGGCCAGCCTCATATCCGCGCGCGCGAGTCCGCTCGAGTGGGTCGGCGTCGCTCGCGGGCCAGATAGTCGGGGGAGCGCGTCTGCTCGAGCTCCTGCCCCTCCTCGAGCGCGGCTTCGCCGCCGACGACGACAGCTCGTGGCGCTCCCTGCATCGTCATTCCTTCGTACGGTGTGTAGTCGAGCCCGTCGTGCAAGCAGGCGGAAGTGAGCGTCCAGCGGAGGGTGGGATCCCAGACCACGATGTCCCCGTCAGCACCCGGCAGGATCGCGCCCTTACGCGGGTAGAGCCCGAAGATGCGGGCAGGGGCAGTGCAGGCTGCCTCGACGAGGCGCTCCGGAGTCACGAGGCCACTCTCGACTCCGAGCGTGAATCCAATCGGGAGCCGAGCTTCTACTCCCGGAACCCCGGGCTCGACGAGGGTGAAGTCGTCACCACCTGCCAGCTTCTCGGCAAGAGTGAGATGGCTGTGGTCGGAGGCGTATGTCTCGAGCGCGCCGGCTTGGAGCGCCGCCCAGAGGGCCTGTTGGTCGGCCTCCGTGCGAAGCGGCGGCGTCATCAAGTAGCGGGCGGCGTTTTCGCTCTCGTAGGCGCGGTCGTCGAAGGCGAGGTGATGCGGACACGCCTCGGCGAAGACGTTGTCGCCCAGTGCGCGCGCGCGCGCGATCTCCTCTAGCGCGGCGGCTCCGGACACGTGGACGACGTAGGCATCCGCCCCGGCGAGTCGGGCAATTGCGAGGAAACGGTTCACCGCCTCTGCTTCGAGGAGCGGCGGCCGGGCCTCTCCGTGACGGCGAAGCTCGGTGCGACCGGCTGCGACGAACTCGTCCCGCAGTGCGTCCACGAGGTAGCCGTTCTCACAGTGCGCCTGTACCAAGACGCCCTCGTCCGCCGCCTCCCGCATGACTGCGAACGCCTCGGCGTCGTCGGCCATGATCCCGAGCTCGCGGTACGCGAGCCAGAGCTTCACCGACGTGACGCCGAGGTCCGCCAGCTCGGCGAGGTCGCCGCGATGGTACGTGTCCGGCTCCCAGATGACCCCGTGGATGCCGATGTCGATCGCGGCATCCGGGATCTCGTCGGCGATCATGCGCCGCGCGGTCTCGGCCGGTCGCTCGCCCGCTGCCTCGGGCATGAATGAGACGACCGTCGTCGTCCCGCCGTGCAGCGCGGACCTCGTATCCTCGGCAACACGCCCAAAAACGTGCGCGTGGACGTCGACGCCTCCGGGGAGAACGAGACAGCCGCCGGCGTCCAGCCGCCGAACGCCCCGTGGCGGATCAATCTCGCCGAGCGCGACGATCTGACCGTGCTCCACCAGCACGTCCGCCCGCCTGCATGTGCCGCCAGCGACAACGCTCCCGCCCTCCACAAGCAAGCCGTTCGTCACTACTCTGCACCTGGCGCTCTGCGACACTCAGCCCGGTGCGCGCGGTCGTTCTTCGCCGTTACGGCAGCCTCGATGCTCTCGAACTCGACGATCTCGAGGACCCCCGTCCCGGTGCGGACGAAGCGCTCGTGCGGGTCCGGGCGACCGCCGTCAACCGGCTCGACCTGTGGGTGCGGGAGAACGTCGGCCATGCCTACGCCGCCAAGCTCCCCCTGATCCCCGGCTACGACGTGGCCGGCGAGGTGGTCTCGGTCGGGCCCGGGCTTGACGCGCCGCCGCCTGGCACACGCGTCTACGTCCACTACGACTACTCGTGCGGACGATGCGAATGGTGCCTCGCGGGTGAGGAGGCCCTCTGTCCTGAGTACGCAGTCATGGGGGTGAACCGCGACGGGGGCTACGCCGAGCTCGTGCTCGCGCCTGTGCGCAACCTGTTCGCGCTCGACGACCGTGTGTCGTTCGAGACCGCGGCCGCAGCAGGTTCTGTCTACCTGACGGCGTACCACATGCTCTTCGCACGGGGAGCGTTGCGCGCGGGCGAGAGCGTGCTCGTCATGGCCGCCGGCTCCGGGATCGGGGGCGCCGCTCTCCAGCTCGCCGGCTGGGCGGGCGCGCGCGTACTCGCGACCGCCGGGAGCGAGGCTAAGCGGCGCCGCGCCCTGCAGGCGGGCGCAGAGTACGCGTTCGACTACAGCAAGGACGGATGGGGGGATGACGTGCGGCGAGCGACCGGCGGCCGCGGCGTCGACCTGATCGTCGACCACACCGGGTCCGAGACGTTCGCCGGGGCGGTTCGGACGCTTGCGCCGCGGGGGCGAATCGTGATCTGCGGCGCCAGCTCGGGTTCGGGCGCTCAGCTTGACCTGATCGACCTGTTTGCCCGCCAGATCGCGGTGATCGGCTCCTCCGACGGCACTCGTCGCGAGCTGCTCGAAGTCTTCCGGCTCTTGGCCGAGGGCAGCGTCGCGCCGATGATCGACCGAGTTCTGCCGCTCGAGCGGGTGGCGGAGGCCCAGGAGCTGCTCGCGCGCCGCGACCACTTCGGCCGCATCCTCCTGGCGCCCACGCCGGCTAGGCAGCTTTGATCTCCTGCCACACCTTGTCGTAGTCGCTCTGCCGCGGGTTGTAGCGAAGGATGTGCACCTTCGGCTCGGCGATAGCGGCGGGATCCTCGAGCTCGAACGCGGTCACGAGCTTCGGGTCGACCTTGTCCAGAGGGACCTTCGTGTTCGAGTGGCCGTACGCGTAGTTGTTGAGGAGCCAAAGGCCGGACTCAGGGCTCGCCCACGCGTCCACGTACTGATGGGCGTGGTGCCAATTCTCCGTCCCGCCGAAGATGGAGAAGCCGCAGTTGAAAGCGAGGCGCCCCTCCTTCGGCTCCATGTACTCGACCTGGAGGCCCTTCTTCTGCATCAGGATCCACGATGCCGGCCATGCGAACGTGATCCAGACGTTGCCCGCGGCGAAGTCGTTTTCCATGTCCGTCTGGGCGTTCCAGAAGTTTCGAACCGCCGGCTTGGCCTCGATGAAGAGAGCCTTGACGGCATCCAGCTCCTCGTCGGTCATGTTGAACGGGTCGTCGGCGCCGATGACGTACCCGCCGATGAAGAGCATGTCGGCCGGATTGTCGTACCACGTGATCTTGCCCGCGTAGCGCTTGTCGAACATGAGCTTCCATGACATCTCATCGGGTTCGACCATGTCCGACCGGTAGAGGATGGAGATGAATCCCCAGTCGGTGGGGATGACGTACTGCTTTCCGTTGAACTCGCCGGACTTCACGAGCCCGGGATTCAGATCCTTGAAGTTCGTGAGGAGGGAGGTGTCGAACGGTTCGATCAGCTCGGCGTCGACCCAGCGCTTGAAGTAGGCCGAGCACGGGTGGACGACGTCGGCCCGGTACCCGGCCACGGCGGTACTGAGCGCCTCGGCGTCGCTGTTCAGGAACTTCCAGGTGGGCGGGTCGTCGGGATGCTCCTTCGCGTACCGCTGCCAGAGCGGCTCCACCTCGTACCCGGCGTAGTCGTAGACCTTGAGATGGCCGGGCTCTTGTCCAATCGGGGGATGCGAGGCGGCAGACCCCGCGGCGCTCGTCGTTCCCCCGGTCGATTCGTCGCCTCCGCAGGCGCCGAGTACGAGCGATCCGCCGGCGAGCGCGCTCAATCGCAGGAACTCGCGTCGCCCGAGGCGCCGCTCAAGCAAGGGTCGGTCGTTCCCAGTCACAGCACTCCTCCTTCCAGAGCGTAGACACTCAACTGAGGAGGCCTCGGGCAAGGCCCCCGTCGATCAGGAGCGTGATTCCGTTGATGTAGGCCGCCTGCTCGGAGCAGAGGAACGCGACGGCGGCGCCGATCTCGCTCGGTCGGCCGAATCGCCCGGCTGGTATCGCTTCCTCGCCGTCCTTCCGGTCTGCCTCGGGGTCGGCGCCGAGCGAGTAGAGGTAGGCGAGGCGCTCCGTGTCGACGTAGCCGGGTGCGATGTTGTTGACGGTGATGCCACTTCGGGCCTCGTTCTGGGACAGCGTTTTCGCCCAGCCGATGATCGCCGGGCGCAGCGCGTTCGAGAGCAGGAGACCCTCGTTCGGCTCCTTCACGGCCGAGGAGGTGATGTTGACGATCCGGCCGCGCCCGCTTTCGCGGAGTGCGGGCAAGGCGTGTCGCGTGAGGCGAAGCGCGGAGAGGACCGTGAGTTCGTAGGCACCCTGCCAGTCGTCGTCGCCGAATTCGTCGAAGCCGCCGGCCGGCGGGCCGCCCGTGTTGTTGACAAGGATGTCGAGCCGCCCGAAGCGCTCGCGCGTGAGGTCGACGGCCCGTTCGAGCGAAGCGGGATCGGTCGCGTCTCCCGAGATCGCGAGCGCCTGACCGCCGCCTCTCGCCTCGATCTCCTGTGCCGCCTGCTCGAGCACGTCGGCCCGTCGGGCAAAGAGCGACACATGACAGCCCTCGGCGGCGAGTGCGTCCGCGATCGCGCGACCCATTCCCGAAGAGGAGCCGCCGACGACGGCAACGCAATCGTCCAGGCCGAAGTTCACGTGCCGATTTCCATCACAACGATTATGATGGGCCGCCAGTAAAGCAGCGTGGCGGCGCCCGTGTCAAGGCGCTCCAGTGCTGCAACCGGTCGGAGCGGAGCGGGGAGAACGATCTGGGACGGTTCGACGGACGAGTGGTCTTCGTCACCGGGGCGGCTGGGCAGATCGGCTCAGAGTGCGCCCGGGCGTTCGCCGCGGAGGGCGCGTCGGTCGGCGCAGTTGACCTCGAGTCGGTCCCAGGCGCCGTCTCGGTCGTGGCGGACCTCAGCCGACCGGACGAGCTCGAGGACGCGTTCGCCACCCTTGAGCAGCGCCTCGGGCCAGTCGACGTCCTCGTGCAGAGCGCGGCCGTGATCGCCCGGACGCCGTTCCTCGACATCACTGCCGCGAACATCGATCACGTGCTCGGAGTCAACGTCCGCGCGATTCTCCTCGGCGGCCGATTTGCCGCACGCTCACTCGTCCGGCGGGGAAGCCGCAAGGGGGCGATCGTGAACTTGACCTCGGTCTCCGGCGTCGTCTCCGACGCGGAGTCCGTCGCCTATGAGGCCTCCAAGGGCGCCGTAACGATGGCGACCAAGGGCATGGCGGTCGCACTCGCTCAGCACGGAATTCGCGTGAACGCCGTCGGGCCGGGCTCGATGGCGAAGTTCCAGGAGATGGAGCCGCGCGACCCCTTCGAGCTTGACGACTACGAGCGGCGGCGGATTCCGCTCGGGCGGCTGGGAATCGCAGCGGACATCGCGGCCGCGGTGACGTTCCTCGCGTCGAAGGAGGCGGCCTACGTCACAGGAACGACGCTCTACGTCGACGGCGGCAGCCTCGCGGCATGGTGAGTCCCGACCCCCCGGACTCGCCCCGCTTCGCCTATCTCGCCCACTGTCTTCTGAACGCGAACGCGAAGGTTGGAGAGGGAGCGCTCTGCGCCGGCATCTTCTCGCCGCTCCTGGCACGGCTTCGAGCGCGCGGCTGGACGATTCGCCAGATGCCGTGTCCGGAGCTCGCTTTCGCGGGCCTTCGCCGCTTCTGGGCCGTGCGGGAGCAGTACGACACGCCGGCGTACCGCGCTCACTGCGCCCGGCTCGCACGCGCCGTCGCCGGCCAAGTCGAGGAGGACCTCCGGGAGGGCGGCGAGGTTGTCATCGTCGGCGTCGACGGCAGCCCGAGCATGGGCGTTCATCTCACGGCCTCGGGAGAGGGGTGGGGCGGACGCCCAGCCTTCGCTCCGGACGAAGGCTATCCGGTAGTGCCGGGCGCTGGCCTATTCACCGAGCAGCTGCTCGCCGAGCTCGAAGCACGCGGGATGGGCGGAGTACTGGCGGTGGGGATCGGTCAGGATGCACCGGATTACGACGAGGGGCGGGAGCTCGCCCGTGTCGAGGACCTCCTGGACGAGGCGACGTGAACGACGAGCTCGAGGCGCGCTTCGACGCCCTGTACGCGATCGGCGCGGGCGAGGGCGCGAACCGCCCCGGTCTCAGCCGTGCCGAGGAGGAGGCGCACCGCCTCGTGGCCGACTGGATGCGAGCGGCGGGGCTCGACGTCCGTCGCGACGCCGCGGGCAACACGTTTGGACGCCTTTCAGGCGCCGATCCTGCCCTCGGCGAAGTCTGGACCGGCTCCCATCTCGACACCGTCCCGTCCGGCGGCCGCTTCGACGGCGCACTCGGCGTCCTGGCCGCGGTCTACGCACTGGAGCGCCTTCGCGACCTCCGGCCCGAGCGCACGGTCGCGGCTGTCGCGTTTCGCGACGAGGAGGGCTGGCGCTTCGGGCGCGGATTCTTCGGTAGCCGAGCGGTGTGCGGTCAGGTCGAAGCGGTCGAGCTTCGCGCTCGGGACGAGGACGGGATCAGCGTTGCGGAGGCCCTCGAAGCGCTCGATCTCGAGGGCCCGACGCCCGCCCGCCCGCCGGCTGCTCTCCCGGAAGCCTTCGTGGAGGCACACGTCGAGCAGGGACCGGTCCTCGAGAGAACCGGCAGCCCGCTCGGCGTCGTGACCGCGATCGCCGGGATCGCCGGCCTCCGTGTCGTTTTCGACGGCTCGCCCGGGCATGCGGGAACGGTGCCCCTCAATGGTCGCGCGGATGCGCTCGTCGCGGCCGCCGCCTTCGTCACGGCACTCAGGCGGGCTGCTCTCCGAATCGGGGACGCCGTCGCCACCGTGGGAGAGTGCACGGTCAGTCGCCCTGCGGCGAACGTCATTCCCAGCCACGTCGAAGTGACGGTGGACGCACGAGCGCCCCAAAGCCGGACACTCGACGATCTCGTGCGAGCTGCGGAGCGGCTCGCCAACGAGGCTGCCCGTTCCGAGCAATGCCGCGCGAGCGTGGTCCGCCTCTTTCGCCATGATCCGGTTCCGATGGATTCGGGCGTGCGGAGTGTGCTCGCCCGCGCCTGCCGGAGCGTCGGTCACGCCCCCACCAAGCTCATCTCTGGCGCCGGCCACGACGCAGGCATCCTCGCCGGTGCGGGGGTTCCCGCAGGGTTACTGTTCGTCCGTAGCGGCGCGGGCGGCGTGAGCCATTCGCCCGCCGAGACCACCGATTTCGAAGCCATTGAACTCTGCATGGAGGCGCTCACCTTGACGCTCAGGGACCTCGCGGACGCCCGCTTGTCCCGGGCTCCCCGCGCTGCTAGGGTCAGGCCTTCATCACAACCGTTATGACGCACGCGGTTCAGTCCGAGACTCGGTCCGAGCAGCGGCGACGAGAGGTCGCAGACGCCGCTTGCCGGGTGATCATGCGCAAGGGACTCGAGCGCACGACGATCCGCGACATCTCCCGCGAAGGCGGCTTCACGAGCGGCGTCCTCACGCATCACTTCCCGGACAAGCAGGCTGTGATCGTGGGAGCGTTCAGGTCAGCGTCTGAGAGCTTTGAGGCCTACGTGCGAGAGGCGCTCGCTCGCGCCAACTCGCCGGAAGAGCTTCTGAGGACGCTCGTGGCGGTCAGCATCCCGGACAACGTAGCGCGCCGTGCTGAGTGGCGCCTCTGGTCGGAGATGTGGACGTATGCCGGGCATGACGCCGCCTTCGGCGAGCAGCTGGTCCTGACCGATGGCAAGTGGGAGGAACTCATCGCGGAGGTGCTCCAGCGCGCCCGCGACGCCGGCCTACTCCGACCCGATCTCGACGTCGCAACGCACGCCGGAATCCTGGCCCGCCTGATCGACGGAGCCGGCCTCCGCGCATGGCTGAGCGGCGACTGGGCGAAGGCGCGGCGTCAGGTCGTGAGCCATCTTGGCGCGCTCGGGATGCCCGAGTCGCTCCAGACCGCGCTCGAGGCGTCTCAGCCCTGATGCCCAGCCGGCAGACCGCAATCACGGGCGGGACCCTGGTCACCGACTACGGGGTCTTTCGCGCCGACATCGTGATCGAGGACGGGCGGATCGCGCACATCGCCCGGGAGGACGAAGCTGCGAGGGGAAGCGACGAGGTCATCGACGCGGCCGGTCTGCACGTCTTTCCGGGGGCGATCGATCCGCATGCCCACTTTGAGGACCCGGGGCACACAGAGCGCGAGGACTTCACGACCGGGACGATGGCGGCTGCGGCCGGCGGAATCACGACCGTGATCGAGCATCCGCTCACGTATCCGCCTGTAACGACGACGGAGCTCTATCGCGAGAAGCGGGAGATGGCGAAGCGGAAGGTGGTGGTCGACTTCGGGCTGTGGGGCGCCCTGACCGCGCCGTCGCTTTCCGAGATGCGGGGGCAGTGGGAAGAGGGGGCCGGCGGCTTCAAAGCGTTCATGCCCTTCTCGGAGCCGGCGTACCCACACGTTCCGGACGCCGACTTCCTCGCCGGGATGCAGGAAGTGGCGTCCCTCGACGGTCTCGTGCTCGTCCATGCGGAGAACGACTCACTCCTCCGAGCGAACCTCGAGCGCCTGCGGGCGCAGGGCCGACACGATCCACTCGCCCACCACGAGTCACGACCGCCGTTCGTGGAGGAGGAGGCGGTCCATCGCGCGCTGTACCTCGCCGCGCATGCCGACGTGCGAATCCAGATCGTGCACGTGTCGAGCCCGGTCAGCGCCGACCTCATTCAGCAGGCGAAGGCGAACGGCCAACGGGCCAGTATGGAGGTCTGCCCGCACCACCTGCTCCTCGATCTCGAGGACCTCGTTCGCCTCGGGCCCTACGGTCGCTGCGCCCCCGCGCTTCGCGAACGCGCACTCGTTGAGCGCTTGTGGAGCTTCGTGGTCGACGGCACGGCCGACTCTCTCGTCTCCGACCACTGCGCGTACACGATCGAGGAGAAGGAATCCGGGTGGGAAGACATCTTCGCGGCGCCGCTGGGCTGCCAGGTGATGCAGGAGACGGTTCCGCTCGTTCTCGACGAGGCGATCCGCCGCCGAGGGATGAGTCTTGATGCGTTCGCGCGGTTCTCGTCGACGAACACCGCCCGGGTCGCCCGGCTCTATCCGCGCAAGGGCACCATCCTGCCCGGCTCGGATGCCGACCTCGCCCTCTACGACCTCGATGCGGACTGGGTGGTCGACGCCAAGAGCCAGCAGTTCTCGAAGAACCCCTGGTCGCCGTTCGACGGGCGCCGGTGCCGCTGCCGCGTCGTCCGCACGCTCGTGCGGGGCGAGACGGTATACGCGGCGGGCGAGATCGAGGTCGGCCCGGGATACGGCCGCTTCCTCTCAATTCACGACGACTACAGCCTCGGCCTTCCAGCCGGCGCCTCAGAGCGCGTAGCGCCGTAGCGTGTTCCGCCTCGGCCTCCTGAACCCGAACACCGACTCGCGCCAGACGGAGGCGATGGGAGCGGTGGCACGAGAGGCGCTCGGCCCGGGATGCGACGTCGTAGGCGTCACCGCCGCGCGGGGGCCGAGCTCGATCGAGAGCGCGGCCGACGAGGCCGTCGCAGGCGCTCAGGTTGTTGAGATGGTCCGTTCGACGCCCGACTGCGACGCGTACGTGATCGCCTGTTTTGGAGATCCCGGCCTGCACGCTGCCCGCGAGGTGACCGAGGCGCCCGTAGTTGGCGTCGGCGAAGCGGCGTATCGGGCAGCGTGCCTCGTGAGCCGGCGGTTCGCGGTGGTCACGACGCTGCCGCGGGGCATCCCGGAGCTTGAGGATGCGGCTGAGCAGGAGGGCATCGCGCGGCGCTGCGTCGGGGTTTTCCCGGTGCACATCCCCGTGCAGGAGCAGGGCGCAGCCAATCCGGACGCCGTCGAGGCGATCGTCGCCGCCGGCAGGCTCGCGATGGAGGAGCGGCGAGCCGAGGCGCTCGTTCTCGCCTGCGGGGCGATGGCCGATGTCGCCCGCCAGGTCTCCGGCGCCCTTGGTATCCCCGTCTGCGACGGCGTGTCCTTCGGGGCCCTGCTCGCCTACGCTCTCTGGCGGAGCGGCCTCCGCACGAGCAAGGTCGGCGCCTATCACGGGCCGGAGCCGATCCCCTACCTAGGAATGGCGCCCCTGGCAGCCCTTGACGGAAGCTGAGGATGCTCGCGGCCGCGTTCTGGGACTACGGCGGCCCAGAGGCGATCCGGTGGGGAGAGGTCCCCGAGCCGGCGCTCGCGGCGACCGACGTGCTGATCGAGGTCAAAGCCTGCGGCGTCAACCACAGCGACCTCGACTCTAGGGCCGGTACCTCGCGGTGGTCGTTCGCGTTCCCCTGGGTGCTTGGCGCTGAATTCGCCGGCCTCGTCGCGGAAGTCGGGTCCGAGGTCGACGGGATTGAGGCCGGGCAGCCGGTGACTGCCCTCCAGCAGTACGCGTGCGGACAGTGCGAAGCGTGTATACGGTGGCGCCCCGACCTCTGCCCGCGGTTCACCGTCTTCGGCACCGATTGCTGGGGCGGCTACGCCGAGCTCGTGCGTGCACCGGCGCGCGCAGTGCTTGCCCTTGAGTCGCCCGACCAGTTCGTTTCGGCGGCGGCCTCGCAGTGCGTCGTCTCGACCGCGTGGAGCATGGTCGTCTCGCTCGCGGAGGTTCACCCCGGCGAAACCGTGCTCGTCCCCTCGGCCTCGGGCGGGGTGGCGGGCGCCGCCGTCCAGTGCGCGAAGATCGCTGGCGCGAACGTCGTCGCCAGCGTCGGCTCCCCGGAGAAGATCGGGCGCGTCGAGGAGCTGGGCGCGGATGTCGCTTTTTGCTATCGGGACTGGCCCGTCCGGGAAGCGGTCGCCGAACTCACTGACGGACGTGGCGTGGACGTTGTCGTGGACACTGTCGGCGGCCCTCATTTCACCGACCACCTTTCGGCGCTTCGTCCGGATGGACGGCTCGTCACGTGCGGGGCGCATGCGGGCGAGGTTGTTCCGCTTGACATCGTCGAGCTGTTCCGGCGCGGTCATCGGATCCTCGGATTCCGGTTGGCGACGCCGGACGAGTTCCGAGAGGCGCTTCGTCTTGTCTTCGCAGGACGGATCCGCGTCCCGATTGACCGGACGTTCGAGATGTCCGTGGCGCGCGAGGCGCACGCCTACCTAGACGAGCGCCGCCATGTCGGCAAGATCGTCTTGGTGCGATCGTGAGCCGTCGGCTCGGCCTCGAGGACGCCGAGGATCTCGTCGCGGATCTCGATCGCCCCCTTGAGACGTCGGCGCGACCCCGGCCAGCGAGCGGAGAGTTCCGTCGTGCCTGAACGCCCGCCGGCTCTGGAGACGGACGGCATCGTCCTCGAGAACGTCCGCAAGGTGTACCCGGGAAACGTCATCGCCGTCCGCGGTGCCTCGTTCGCCGTCCGGGAAGGGAAGTTCTTTTCGATTCTCGGACCGAGCGGCTGCGGGAAGACGACGACCCTGCGGATGATCGCCGGCTTGGATCAGCCGACCGCCGGGCGAATCCTCCTGCGTGGCCGGGACGTCACCAGAACGCCACCCGCTCGTCGCGACGTCAACATGGTCTTTCAGGCGTACGCGCTCTTCCCGCACATGACCGTGCTCGAAAACGTTGCCTTCGGACTGCGAGTCAAGAAGGTGCGTGGCGCTGAGCTGCGCCGGCGTGTCGCCGAGGCCCTTCGAACGGTGCGGCTGGAAGGGATGGACAAGCGCCACCCACGCGAGCTTTCGGGCGGCCAGCAGCAGCGTGTCGCTCTCGCTCGCGCGCTTGTCAACGGCCCTGCTGCAATGCTGCTCGACGAACCCCTCGGGGCGCTCGACCTGAAGCTGCGCAAGGAAATGCAGCTCGAGCTGAAGG
>JBOHAJ010000126.1:0-5664 GCA_050697715.1 Gaiellaceae bacterium | reverse complement strand
CGAGCTTCGCTCGGGCGAGCTCGCGGAAGCGCCTCTGAGGCTGGCCTAGCTGCGTCACGCCGCGACTCCTCGCGCGAGGGCGGTCGCCAGGTGGACGACGGCCGGCCCGCCGATGCGCTCGGCACGGCCGCGCAGGTGCATGAGGCACCCGGGATCGGCTGTCACGAGCGCCTCCGCCTCGCCGGTCCCGGCCAGCTTCTCGTCCGCCAGGGCGACCGAGACCTCGGGCTGACGGACGGAGAACGTGCCGCCGAAGCCGCAGCAGAGGTCCGGGCGTGCAAGCGGGGTGACGCGGGCGCCGGAGCGCTCGAGCAGACGTTTCGGCGCGTCGGCGATCCCGAGCTCGCGCAGCATGTGGCAGGAGTCGTGGTAGGCGAGCGTGCGCCCTTCGTTCACGACTGCGAGGGGAGCCTCCTGCGCGGAGAGGAAGGCGGAGAGCTCCCACACCTCGAAGTGCTCGCAGCCCAGCAGCTCGGGCAGGTGATGCGTGACCATGGCGGCGCACGAGCCCGAGGGGACGACCACGGGAGCCTCCCGCGAGAACGTCCGCGCGAAGGTACGAGCGACCCGACGCGCCGCGTTCCGGTGGCCGGCGTTGAAGGCCGGCTGGCCGCAGCAGACCTGCCCGCGCGGGAACTCGACCTCGAAGCCGGCGCCGCGCAGGAGCCGCTCGGCGTCCGCCACCGCCTCCGGGAGGAGAAGATCGCCGAGGCACGTGGCGAAGAGCTGGACGCTGCGCACGCTCATCCCGTATCCGTCAACCTACGCGAACGTGCGGCCGGCCGAGACCTGGCAGGAGCGCTTCGGGCGCGCGGAGGCCGGGAAGATCCTCTGCGTGGGGCTCAACTACCGCGACCACGCGGCCGAGCAGGGCGCCTCGCTCCCCGAGGAGCCGCTCCTGTTCGGCAAGTTCGCCAACGCGCTGCGCGGCGACGGCGACTCGATCGTGCTTCCACCGGAGAGCAACCACGTGGACGCCGAGGCCGAGCTCGCGGTCGTGATCGGGCGGCGCGCGCGCCGGCTCCCGCCCGACGAGGCGCTGGGTTCCGTCGCGTTCTACACGTGCGCGAACGATGTGACCGCGCGCGACTTCCAGGCGAAGGACGGCCAGTGGCTGCGGGCGAAGGGCTTCGACAGCTTCTGCCCGGTGGGTCCGCGGCTCGTGCCGGCCGAGGAGCTGGGCGAGGCCGGCGACCTGCGCATCGTCCAGCGCCTGAACGGCGAGACCCTCCAGGACTCGCGCACGAGCGAGCTCGTCTTCGGCGTCCGCCGGCTCGTGTCGCACGCGTCGCAGGTCTTCACGCTCGAACCGGGCGATCTCATCCTCACCGGCACGCCCGCCGGGGTCGGCGTTCATCGCGACCCGCCCGTCTCGCTCTCGCCGGGCGACGTCGGCGAGGTCGAGGTCGAGGGCATCGGCGTCCTGCGCAACCCGGTCGCCGCCGAGGACCGATGAGCCGCGTCGCGCTCGTCACCGGCGCCTCCAGCGGGATCGGTCTCGCGATCGCCCGGCGTCTGGCCGCCGACGGCCTGGACGTCGCAGTCCACTCGCACCGCGACACCGAGGAGAGACGGGCACGCACCGAGGACGTCGCCTCGGCGTTCCTCGTCGGGGACGTGAGCGACCCGGCGGCCTGCGAACGGCTCGTGCGCGGAGCCGTCGAGCACCTGGGACGGCTGGACGTGCTCGTGAACAACGCGGGCGTGACGGTGGCGAAGCCGGCGCTCGAGCTGACCGCGGAGGACTTCGACACGATCTTCGGCGTGGACGTGAAGGGCGCGTTTCTGCTCGCCGTCGCCGCCGCGAAGGAGATGCGCCGGCGCGGCGGGGGCGTCATCGTCAACGTCACGAGCGTCCACGAGCACGTGCCGCGCCCGGGCTTCGCGCTCTACGCCTCCGCCAAGGCGGCGCTCGGGATGCTGACCCGTTCGCTCGCGCTCGAGCTCGCCGGCGACGGGATCCGCGTCGTCGCCGTTGCCCCCGGCGTGATCGCGACCGAGCGGAACGAGGAGGCGGACGAGCTCGCCGACGAGGTCCCGCTCGGCCGACCTGGCAAGCCGGAGGAAGTGGCCGCGCTTGTCTCCTGGCTGGTCTCCGAGGACGCCGGCTACGTCACGGGGGCGAGCATCCTCGTCGACGGCGCGATGGCGCAGCAGGTCTTCTACCGCGGCGCCGGGTGAAGCCGCTCGTCAGCCACCGCGCGTTCGCGGAGCTCCACCCGACCGGCTCGCACCCCGAGAGCCGGGAGCGCCTGCGCGTCCTCCACGAGGCCTTCCCCGAGTTCGAGGAAGCGCGACCCGCAACCGTGGAGGAGCTCGCCGCGTGTCACGACCGCGAGTACATCGAGGTCGTGCGACACCTGTCGGCGCGAGGGCGACCGACCCTCCTCGACCCGGACACGCTCTGCACGGCCACGACCTACGAGGCCGCGCTCCTCGCCGCGGGAGCGGCGATCCGGGCCGTCGAGTACGAGGGCTTCGCGCTCGTGCGTCCGCCCGGTCACCACGCCCTCCCGGGGCGCGCCATGGGTTTCTGCCTCTTCGACAACGTGGCGGTCGCGGCCCGCTTTGCTCAACGGGAGCTCGACCTCGCTCGCGTGGCGATCCTCGACTGGGACGTCCACCACGGCAACGGCACGCAGGAGATCTTCTGGGACGACGACACGGTCTTCTTCGCCTCCCTCCACCAGTGGCCGTTCTATCCGGGGAGCGGCGGGCCGGGCGAGGGGAACGCGACGACGCTCAACGTCCCCCTCCAAGCGGGCTGCGGCGACGAGGAGTACGCGGAGGCGCTGGAGACCGTCGTCGCTCCCGCGCTCGAGGCGTTCGAGGCCGACGTCCTGCTCGTCTCGGCAGGCTTCGACGCGGGCGCAGGCGACCCCATCGGCGGCATGCTCGTGACCGAGGAGGGCTTCGCGGCGCTCGCCCGCCGGGCAGGAATGATCTGCCCCCGGGTGGCGTTCGTCCTCGAGGGCGGGTACAACATCGAGACCCTTCCGGGGCTCGCGGGCGCCGTGCTCGCCGTTCTCTGACATGGACGTTACGACCGAGACATTCGAGACCGACGTCGTCGAGCGGTCGAAGACCGTTCCGGTCGTCGTCGACTTCTGGGCCGCCTGGTGCGGTCCGTGCCGCACGCTGACGCCGGCGCTCGAGAGCGCCGCCGCGGAGCGGGAGGGCGAGATCGTCCTCGCCAAGGTCGACGTAGACGCGAACCCGGAGCTGGCCGAGCGCTTCAACGTGCGCGGCATCCCGAACGTGAAGGCCTTCCGCGACGGGCAGGTCGTGAGCGAGTTCACGGGAGCCCTCCCGGCGCAGCAGGTGGATGCCTTCCTCGACGCCCTCACGGGCCCCTCCCCCGCCGAGCGGCTGCTCGCCGAGCTCTCCGAGAGCGGCAAGTTCCCGGAGATCCTCGGGCCGCTCGCCGAAGGCGACTACGAGCGCGTGCTCGAGTGGCTGCTGGGGGAGATCCCGGACGCCGACCGCGACCGGCGGGAGCGGATTCGCGAGCTCATGGTCGCCGTCTTCCTGGAGCTCGGCCCCGAGCACCCGCTGGCGGCGCAGTATCGGCGGCGGCTCGCTACCGCGCTCTACTGATGGTCGACGGGCTCCGGGTACGCCCGCCCGCGGAGGCGGACGCCGAGGCGGTGACCGAGCTCGTGATCGCCTTCGACGTGGACGAGTTCGGCGCGCCGGACTTCGAGCTCGACGACCTCGTCTCCGACTGGGCGAGTCCCGGGCTCGACCTCTCGCAGGACGCCTGGCTCGTCGAGGCGCCGGACGGGCGCCTGGCCGCCTACGGCGTCCTCTACTTCGACGACGACGTGGACGTGTTCGTCCATCCCGACTTCCGCGGCCGCGGGATCGGGCGCGAGCTCCTCGGCCTGACCGAGCGGCGGGCGCTGGAGCGGGCGGAGCCGGGCAAGCGCGTGCTCCTCGGGCAGGCCCTCAGCACCCGGAACGGGGCCGGACGGGAGATCCTCACCCGAGCCGGCTACTCGCCGGTGCGCACCTACTGGCGCATGCTGCTCCGCCTGGACATGCCCCCGCCGGAGCCCTCTTGGCCCGAGGGCGTGGTCGTGCGCACGTTCGACCCGGAGCGCGACACCAAGGCCGTCCACGAGCTCATCCAACGGGCGTTCGCGGACAACGAGCGCCACGTGGACGAGCCGTACGCGGAGTGGGTCGCGGGCAACATCGACCGCGAAGCGTTCGACCCCACTCTCTGGTTTCTCGCGGTCGCCGGCGAGGAGATCGTCGGCTCCATTGTCTGCCCCGCCTACGAGAGCGAGGGCTGGGTGCGACAGCTCGCGGTCGCGCGCGCGTGGCGCGGGCGCGGCGTCGGGAGGGCGCTGCTGCTCAAGGCGCTCTCCGAGTTCCGCCGCCGGGGACGGCCCCACGCCGCGCTCGTCGTCGACTCGTGGAACCGCACGGGCGCGAAGGAGCTCTACGAGCGCGCCGGGATGCGCGTCGAGCGGGAGCACACCCGCTTCGAGAAGGAGCTCCGCCCCGCCGCCGGCCCCTGACGACCTCCGCCGCGCGCTCGTCCCGAATGGACAATCGGTCGGGGTCTGTAAAAGTTGCAACGACCGTTCTAGAATCACGCTGTCGTTAGTCGCTTAAGGAGGGAAGGGGTTGCGCGCCCGACGCGCACGGATACTTGGTCTCGGCGTTGTGGCGCTGCTCGCGCTCGCCTTCTCCGCCGCCGACGCCCGGGCCGCCTTCAGGCTGCTCTCCCCGCGCGAGGATGCTGTCCTTTCCCAGCCGCCGCTCCTACGCTGGGCCGCGGTCCCCGCCGCCACGCACTACAACGTCCAGCTCTGGCGCGACAACCGCAAGATCCTCAGCCGCTGGCCGGCGCGGGCGCAGCTTCAGCTGCCTCGGTTCTGGCGCTATCAGGGACGCTGGTACAGCCTCCGCCCTGCGCGCTACCGCTGGTTCGTCTGGCCCGGCTACCGCTGGGGCTACGGCCGCTACCGGACCCGCACCTTCATCGTCGGACGCGTCCCTGTGAACACAGCGCCGCCGGCCGTCACGGGCGAGTCGCGGGAAGGACGTTCGCTCACAACCTCCACGGGGACGTGGACCGGGACGAGGCCGCTGCGCTTCTCCTACCAGTGGCGCCGCTGTGGGGCGGACGGATCCACATGCACGGACATCGCCGGGGCGACGTCGAAGATGCTGCAGCTGGGCGCGGCCGAGATCGACCGCACGGTTCGTGTCGTCGTGACCGCCACGAATCTCGCGCGCTCGCGCTCGGCTTCCTCGGCTGAGACCGCTGTCGTCCTGGCCGCCCCGCCCGTCAACGTGTCCCCGCCGAGGCTCGGGGGCGCCTTCCAGGAGGGCCGGCTGGTCACCGCCGCGACGGGCGGCTGGAAGAGCTCGCGGCCGGTGACGTATTCGTTTCGCTGGAAGAGGTGTGATCGCGGGGGCGAGGTATGTCGCACGATCACCTGGGCGAGAGCGGCAGCGTATCGGCTGCGCTTCCTCGACTTCGAGCAGCGGGTGCGCGTGGTCGTACGGGCCGTGAACGCAGGCGGGGTCGCCTACGCCGCCTCGCCGGTCTCGCCCCTAGTCGGGCGCGTCTTCCTCGGCGCCGCCTGGGGCGAGCTGCTTCGGGGCTCGATGGGCGCCGACGTCATCCGCGGCGGCGCCGGCAACGAC
>JBOHAJ010000125.1:0-4338 GCA_050697715.1 Gaiellaceae bacterium | reverse complement strand
GCGTTGGTCGAGTCGCCCAGCACGAGGTCCACGCCGCGGTTCCCGAGCTCTGCCAGCCCGCCGAGGTCGGTCCGGAAGCCGTCTACCGGCGTGTGGTCGATCTTGTAGTCGCCGGTGACGACGACCCGGCCGCCGGGCGTCTCGAACGAGACCGCGACCGCGTCCGGAATCGAGTGCGCCATGCGCACGAACTCCGTCCGGTAGGGCCCCACCTGCGCCGGGCCGGCCTCCGGCTCGATCTCGACGAGCTCTGCGGCCCGCAGGAGCCCGTGCTCGTCCAGCTTCGACTTGACGAGTCCGAGCGTCAGCCGGGTGGCCCACACCTCGGGCACGTCGATCTCCCGCAGGAGATACGGGAGCGCGCCGACGTGGTCCTCGTGGCCGTGGGTGAGCACGACGGCGCGAAGGTCGGCCCGGTGGTCGCGCAGGTAGCCGAAGTCCGGGAGGACGAGATCCACCCCGAGGTGCTCGTCGCGTGGGAAGGAGAGCCCGGCGTCGACGACGACGATGCCGCCGTCCGACTCGACGACGGTCATGTTCTTGCCGACCTCGCCCAGGCCGCCGAGCGGGATGAGGCGTGTGGAGCCAGCAGGCACGGGGGAACTCTACCCGGCCTCCGGCCGGGCTCCCCTCCCCGGCGGAGGGAGCCGGAGGACAGCCGCCATGCGAGGCGCTACGCGGGGGCGCCTGTGAGGATCCCGGCGGCTTCGAGGCCGGCGCGGATCGCAGCCTTCTCCTCCGCGGTGGCCTCTACTAGCGGTAGCCGCAACCCGCCGACGTCGTGGCCGAGCATGTTCAGCGCAGCCTTGAGGGGGATCGGGTTGGTGGTCACGGCGAGGGCCTCGAGCACCGGGCGCAGCTCTTTCTCCAGCGCACGGGCGCCTGCCGTGTCCCCTGCCCTGAAGCGCGCGACCAACTCGCGCACCTGCCGGCCGACGAGGTGCGTGAAGACGAGGATGCCGCCGGCACCGCCCAGCTCGAGGAAGGGCAGGAGCAGGTCGTCGTTCCCGGCGTAGAGGGCGAGCCCCGTCTCGGCGACGATCCGTCGCGCCTGCGCGGGGTCGGTCGTCGCCTGCTTGACGGCGCGGACATTGGGGATCTCGGCGAGCTGCGCGAGCGTCTCCGGCTCGAGGTTGAGGACGACGCGCTGCGGGATGTTGTACGCGATGATGGGGCGGTCCGTGGCGTGCGCGATGGCCCGGAAGTGCTCGAGGATGCCGCGGGCGGGCGGCTTGCTGTAGTAGGGAGTCACGACGAGGAACGCGTCCACACCGAGCTCGTGGGCCTGCTCCGTGAGGTGGACGGAATGCGCGGTCGAGTACGTGCCCGTGCCCGCGACCACCGTCGCCCGGGCCCCGATCGTCTCGACCGCCGTGGCGAAGAGCTGAAGGCGCTCGTCGTCGGAGAGCGTCGGCGCCTCGCCGGTCGTCCCCGCCACGACGACGCCGTCCGAGCCGTTCTCGACCAGGTGGCGGCACAGGCGCCGGAACGCCTCGAGGTTGACGGACCCGTCAGCGTCGAACGGCGTGGCGACGGCTGTCAGGACTTCGCCGAGCATCTGGGCGCATCTTACTCCAGCCCTCCGCCGGTTCCTCTGCGTCTCAGGCGGGCCGCAAGCGCCAGAAGTCGCCCGTCAGGCCGAGCTCCGTGAAGAGCGCCTCACCCTCCTCGGGCGTCCGCCGCCGCCAGTCGGGAGCGAGCCTGTTCGCGTACCACTCGCGTCCGAGCCCCCACGCCTGCTCGATCCCGAAGACTGCCCCTTTCGCGATCCCGCGGCTCTCGCACCAGCGGTCGACGTGCTCCTCCGACCGGAAGGCGAGCATCGTCGCTCAGGTGTAGGCGATGTTCTCCCACCAGCGCGCGGCCGGGACGGCGAAATGCGCGACCGCGTCTACGGGCTCGAGCTCGCCCTCCCGCACCGAGAAGGTGAGCGGCTCCCCGCAGTCGGGGCAGCACGTCTCCACGCGCGCATCCGCGCCGAGCATCGCGGGGATTTCCGAGCGCGTCCCACACGCAGTTGCCGAAGTACTCTCTCCTCTCGGTCTCGACGCGAAATGGCGTCGGCACGGCGGAGAGCGGGTTCGCCATCCAGACGTCCAGCGTCCCAGGCGCGAGGACGATCACGTGGCCCTGCTCGAGCCGGCGAAAGGCTTCGGCGATCTCCGCGTCCCCTTTTCCCAGCGCCTCGGCCGTCTCCGCAACGGTCGGCGGCCGGCCGTCCGCGACAAAGCGGTCGAAGATGTGCAGGCGAACGAGGTTGTCGATGTCGGTCAGAGGAGAACCTCGAGACCGACGGTGAGACCCGCCGGCAGGGTGGGCAGGCGCTCGAGCGCGAGCAGCACCCCGGGGACGAACGCCTCCCGGGAGAAGGTGTCGTGCCGGATCGTCAGCAGCTGTCCGTCGCCGCCGAAGAGCACCTCTTGATGGGCGACGAGGCCCGGAAGGCGCACGCTGTGGATCGGCACCTCCCCGGGGAGTACCTGCGCGGTCGCCTTCGCAGTCCCCGAGGGAGCGTCGAGCTTCGTCTCGTGGTGGAGCTCGACGATCTCGGCCCTGGGCAGGTACCGCCCGGCCTCGCCGGCGAAGCGCATCATCAGCACGGCCCCCAGCGCGAAGTTCGCAACGACGAGGCACGCGATCCCCCGCTCGCGCGCGAGCGAGTCGAAGGCGGTGAGATCGCCCGGTTTGGCGCCCGTCGTCCCGACGATGCAGGGGACGCCGGCGCTCAGGCAGCGCTCGACGTTTCCGCGAACGGCGTCGGGCCGTGTGAAGTCGACCGCCGCGTCATGCCCCGCGAGGTCAGGCTCCTCCCCACGCTCCACCGCCGTCACCTCGTGGCCCGCCTCGCCGAGTCGCTGCGCGAGCACGGTTCCGACCCTCCCGCTCGCGCCGAAGAGGAGGATCCTCACGCCGCGGCGGCCTCCACGAGGGCGGGGCACACCGGCTCGACGGCACGCAGGAAACGGTCCTCGTTCGGCCCGATCGCCGCGACCGAGAAGCGCTCCATCGCGAGGAGCACCTCCGCGAGTTGGGCGACGGCCTTGCCGTCCACCGCCTCGATCTCGGCCAAGAGGCGGTCGAGGGAAAGGATCTCGCTGTCCGTCACGAGCGACTTTCCGAGCCGGCTCATCCGGTTCGAGGTCATCTCCATCGCGAGCATGATCCTGCCCTTGAGATTCTCCTTGGCGCGCGCGAGCTCGTCCGGCCGCGGTCCCGCGGAGGCGATCTCCGCGATCTGCTCGGCCACGATGGCGAGGCAGGCCTCCAGGTTCTCCTCCCGTGTCCCGACGTAGATCCCGATCTGCCCCGTGTCCGCGTACTGCGACGAGAACGTGTAGACGGAGTAGGCGAGGCCCCGCTTCTCGCGGATCTCCTGGAAGAGGCGGGAGGACGCGGAGCCGCCGAGGACGCCGTCGAGGATCGAGGCGGTGAAACGACGGCGGTCGGAGCGTGCGATGCCGGGCGCGGCGAGACAGACGTGGTACTGCTCGGTCTCCTTGCGCCCGAAGACGAGCGAGGGAGGCGGCGACTTGAGAAGGGGGATGCGGGCCGAGGGCTTGCGCGCCGGCGGGTCGGCGGCCTTCGCCGCCATGCGCTCGACGAGCTGGACGAGCTCCTCGTGGTCGATCCGGCCCGCGGCGGCGAGAACGATGTTGTCGGGCGTATAGCGGCGGCGGTGGTAGGCCGTCAACGAGCGGCGCGAGACGCTGGAGATGACCTCGGCGGAGCCGAGCACGGGCCGTCCCAGCGGGTGGTCGCCGAAGACCGCCTGCGTGATCATGTCGTGGATCAGCTCCTGCGGCGTGTCGTCCACCATCGCGATCTCCTCGAGCACGACCTCGCGCTCGGCGTCGAGGTCGGCCAGGCTGGGCGTGAAGACCATGTCGCTCATGACGTCCAGCGCCTCCTCCAGGTGAGCGTCCATGACGCGGGCGTAGACCACGGTGTAGTCACGCGCGGTCGCGGCGTTCAGCTCGCCGCCGAAGGCGTCGAAGACCTCGGCGATCTCCAGGGCGGAGTACGAGCGCGAGCCCTTGAAGAGCAGGTGCTCGAGAAAGTGGCTGACGCCCGCGCGGGCGTCGTCCTCGTCGCGGGAGCCGGCGCCGATCCAGAAGCCGATCGCGACGGAGCGCACGCTGGGCAGCGGCTCGGTAACGACCTGGGTGCCGCCGTCGAGGGTCGTCAGGTGGTAGCTCTGCACGGCCGCATCGTAACCGCGCGAGAGGCCGCCCCCACGCAGGCTTCTTAAGCCCTCGCCTAGGCAGTCCAGCCTAGGCGCCGCGGTAAGCGCGACCGTGGTCGCCCGCGGCCCGCGCCAGGAGTGCGAGCGCCTTCAGC
>JBOHAJ010000124.1:0-2815 GCA_050697715.1 Gaiellaceae bacterium | reverse complement strand
GCGCTGGATCGAGCCGCTCTGCGGCGAGCGGCCGCCGCTGACCGCCCTCGCCACCACGGAGCCGGCCGCGGGCTCCGACGCCGCCTCCATCCAGACCGCCGCTTCCGGGACGGACGGCGGCTACGTCCTCCGCGGGCAGAAGAGCTGGATCTCGAACGGCGGCCTCGCCGAGCACTACGTCGTCTTCGCCACCGTCGCCCCCGGCACGCGCTCGAAGGGGATCACGGCCTTCGTCGTCGAGAAGGACGACCCGGGCGTGACCTTCGGCGCGCCCATGAAGAAGATGGGCCAGCGCGCGATCGTGAACGCGGAGATGTTTCTCGACGACGTCGCCTTGCCCGAGGATCGCCGCCTCGGCGAGGAGGGGCAGGGGTTCTACGGGCTCATGCGCACCTTCGACCGCTCGCGGATCACGCTCGGCGCTGCGGCGACCGGGCTCGCGCGTGCGGCCCTCGAGTACTCGGTCGAATATGCGCAGGGCCGGCAGCAGTTCGGCAAGCCCATCGCCGAGCACCAGGCTGTCGCGTTCCGCCTCGCGGACATGGCAACACGGGTCGACGCCGCGCGGTTGCTGGTCTGGCGCGCCGCGCGGATGCACGACGCCGGCGAGCAGGTTCCCAAAGAGGCTGCGATGGCGAAGCTCTTCGCGTCCGAGACCGCGATGTGGTGCACGTGGGCTGCGGTCCAGACTCTCGGGGGCTGGGGCTACTCGCGCGAGTATCCGGTGGAGAAGTGGATGCGCGACGCGAAGCTCGAGGAGATCGAGGAGGGCACCTCGGACATCCAGCGCCTCATCATCTCCCGGCGCCTGCTCGAGAGGTGATCCGTCCCGTGCCATTCGCTGGGTCTCGGCCGAGCAGTTGAGCCGCGACCTTCGCCCTCTCTTCGACCCCCGGTCGGTCGCAATCCTCGGCGCCTCGAGCGACCCCGCCAAGTGGGGCCACTGGCTCTCGCTCGGGGCGCTCAGGGGCGAGCAGAGGCGGAGCGTCTACCTCGTGAACCGCAACGGCGGTGAGGTCCTGGGGCGGCCCGCCTACCGCTCGCTCGCCGAGCTGCCCGAGGCTCCGGAGCTGGTGGCGCTCACGCTCCCGGCCTCGGCGTTCGAAGCGGCCGTCGACGAGTCGCTGTCCGTGGGCGCGAAGGCGATCGTGGCCATCACGGCCGGCCTCGGCGAGATGGGGACGGACGGTCTCGCGCGCGAGCGCGCGGTGGTGGAGCGCGTCCGCGCGGCCGGGGCAATGCTCCTCGGCCCCAACTGCCTGGGAGTCTTCGACGCGGGAGCCGCCCTCGAGCTCGGCTCGAACGAGCTCCAGGGCGGTCCCGTCGGGCTCGTCTCGCAGAGCGGCAACCTGGCTCTCGAGCTCGGGCTCATGCTCGTGGACGCGGGCCTCGGCTTCTCGCGCTTCGCCTCGATCGGCAACCAGGCCGATCTCTAGGCCGCCGAGCTCGTCGACGCCCTCGCCGCGCACGAGGAGACGCGCGTGATCACCGTCTACTGCGAGGACTTTCGCGACGGCCGCGCCTTCGCGCGAGCGTCGCAGCGCGCCGTCGAGGCCGGCAAGGCGGTCGTCCTCCTCACGGTCGGCCGGAGCGACGTCGCCGTCCGTGCGGCCCGCTCTCATACGGGCGCGCTCGTGAGTGAGCTCGTAGCCGTGGACGCGGCGTGCCGCGCCGCCGGCATCCAGCGGGTGGAAACGCCGAAGGAGCTCGTTGACGTGGCCCAGGCGTTTCTCACGCCCTGGCGTCCCAGCGGCCGCCGGGTCGCCGTCGTCGCGGACGGCGGGGGGCAGGGGGCGATCGCCGCCGACATCGCCTCCGCAAGAGGCCTCGAGCTCCCGACCTTGAGCGACGAGCTCGCCGAGCGGCTCGGAGCCGTCCTGCCGCCCACCGCCGCCACCCGCAACCCGGTCGACCTCGCCGGCGGCGGCGAGCAGGACTTCGCCAACTTCGAGCGCGTCGTCCGGCTCCTCCTGGAGTCCGGCGAGGTGGACGCGACACTCCTCACGACGTACTTCGGCGGCTACGCAGAGTACGCGGTCGAGTTCGGCGAGCGAGAGATCGAAGTCGCCCGTGGCATGGCGCAGGCCGCCGCGGGCAGTGGGCGTCCCCTCGTGGTGCACACGATGTATTGGCGCTCCGCCGCCGCCGCCGCCCTTCGCGAGGCAGGCGTGCCCGTCTTCCGCGAGGTGGAGGCGGGCGCAGGCGGCCTCGCCCGTCTCGCCGAGAGCGTCGAGCGCCCGCCGCGCGGCGTCCCGGACCTTCCGCAGCCACGCGAGGACGCTCCGCCCGCCCGCGGGGGCTACTGGGAGGCGCGCGAGCTCCTCGCCGAAGCGGGCATCGACTTCGTCCCCGCCCGCAAGGCGCGCACACGCGAGGAAGTGCTCACCGCGGCCGACGAGCTCGGATACCCGGTCGCGCTCAAGGCGCTCGGGCTCCTGCACAAGTCTGACGCAGGCGGCGTCGTGCTCGGGATCCCCGGGCCGGAGGCGCTCTCGGATGCGTTCTCTGTTTTGGCAACACGACTCTCGCCGGAAGCGTACTCCGTGGAGCGGACGGCACGGCTTTCCGAAGGTGTGGAGCTCATCGTCGGGTGCCGACACGACCTGCGCTTCGGCCCGATCGCGCTCGCCGGCCTCGGCGGCCTCTACGCCGAGCTCCTGAAGGATGTCGCGGTGGCGCTCGCTCCGGTCTCGGAGGACGAGGGCGCCGACCTCCTGCGCTCGCTCCGCGGCGCACCTCTCCTCCTCGGCACGCGGGGGCGCCCGCCCGTCGACCTGTCGGCCGCCGCCCGCGCGCTCGCCGCGCTGTCGCGGCT
>JBOHAJ010000123.1:0-5386 GCA_050697715.1 Gaiellaceae bacterium | reverse complement strand
TCCTCGACCTCCTCGACCTCCTCGACCTCTTGAACTTCGGCCACCTTCTCGGCCGTCGGCGTCTCCCCCTCTGCGCCCGAGGCGGCGGCGGTCTCCTCGGCGGCCTGTGCAGTGGCCGGCTCGGGAGGCGCCTCGGCCGGCGCCTCCTCGACCTCGACGCCCTCGGGCGCGATCACGGCGAGCTTCGTCCCCACCTCGACCGTCTCACCCTCCTGGACGAGGATCCTCTGCAGGACGCCCGAGGCGGGGCTGGGCACCTCCGTGTCCACCTTGTCGGTCGAGATCTCGAGCAGCGTCTCGTCGGCGGCGACCGTCTCGCCCTCCGCTTTCGCCCACTTCGTGATCGTCCCCTCCGAGACGGACACCCCCATCTGGGGCATGACGACGTCGACTGCGGTCCCCGTGGCCATCAGTGGTTCGTCCGGTGATATTGCCGGATTCCTGGCGCGCGAAAAGCGAGCCAGGCAAGGACGCAGGGAGCCCGCGTATTTGTCAATACGTGGGCGACTGAGGACGCAGCATGGCGACGCTTTGCAGCCGCCCAGGAACCGGTGGATATTGCCGGGCGAGCCACTTAGTACTCCGCCAGCTCCTTGATGCCCGCCGCGACGTCCTCGACTTGCGGGATGAAGGCCTTCTCGAGCGGAGGCGAGAACGGCACGGGCGCGTCGGGCGCCGTGATCCGCTTCACGGGTGCGTCGAGCTGCTCGAACGCCTCCTCGGCGATGGTCGCCGCGATCTCGCCCCCGAACCCTCCCGTGTGCGTGTCCTCGTGGAGGACGATCACCTTGGACGTCTTCTCCACCGACGCGAGCACCGCTTTCCGGTCCCAGGGGACGAGCGTGCGCAGGTCGACGATCTCGGTGGAGAGGCCGTCCTCCTCCTCGACCTTTCGGGCGGCCTCGGCCGCCGTGTAGACCATCGCGCCCCACGTGACGACCGTGACGTCGTCGCCCTCCCGGTGGATGCGCGCCTCGCCGAAGGGAACGGTGTAGCGCTCGTCCGGCACCTCGTCCTTGATACGCCGGTAGAGGTGCTTGTGCTCGAAGTAGAGGACCGGGTTGGGATCCTCGATGGCGGTGACGAGCAGGCCCTTCGCGTCCGCGGGCGTGGCAGGGCACACGACCTTGATGCCTGGAATGTGAGCAAAGCTCGACTCGGGGTTCTGCGAGTGGAAGGGGCCGCCCGAGAAGCCGCCGCCCGAAGGGCAGCGGACGACGATCGGCACGGGCGTCCCCGCGCGGTAGCGCTGCTTGGCCGCGACGGTGACGAGTTGGTCCCACGCACAGGAGACGAAGTCGGCGAACTGCATCTCGGCAACGGGGCGCAGGCCGACGATGGCGGCGCCCGTACAGCTCCCGACGATGGCCGTCTCCGAGAGGGGAGCGTCGATCACGCGCCACTCGCCGAACTCCTCCTGGAAGCCCTGCGTGACCTTGAAGGCGCCGCCGTACACGCCGACGTCCTCGCCGATCACGTAGACGCGCTTGTCGCGCCGCATCTCCTGGCGGAGCGCGTCGGAAATCGCCTGGAGGTAGGTCTTCTCAGCCATGGTCGCTTACTTGTGGTGGGGGGTGTCCAGGTCCTCGGGGGTGGCGAAGACGCCCTCGAGGAGCGAGGACGGATCGGGGAGCGGGCTCTCCTCGGCGCGCTTGATCGCGTCGTTCATCGCCTTCTTTACCTCGGCCCGAACCTCGTCCTCTTCCTCGTCGGTGAAGCCCGCGTTCTCGCGGAGCCAGGAGCGGTAGCGCTCGAGCGGATCGCGCTTCGCCCACTCCTCGAACATCTCCTTGGGGACGTAGAAGGCGTCGTCGTGGACGGCGTGGCCCTCCATGCGGAGGGTGAGGCACTCGATGAGCGTCGCGCCGCCGCCCTCGCGCGCCTTCTCGATCGCCTTCTTCGCCTCGCGGTAGACCGCGAGCACGTCAGTCCCGTCGACGACCACGCCCTCGAAGCCATAGGCCTTGGCGCGGTCCGCGACGTGCTCGCACGCGTACTCGAGGTGCGTGGGCGTCGAGTACGCCCACTGGTTGTTGTCGCACACGAAGACCACCGGCAGGCGGCGCACGCCGGCGAAGTTCATCGCCTCGTGCGTGTCGCCCCGCGCCGAGGCGCCCTCACCGAACCAGCCGACGGCGACGCGCTTCTCCTCCCGGATCCGGAAGGCGAGCGCGCAGCCGACCGCAACAGGGAGCATCGCGGGCAGGTGGCTGACCATGGCGATGAGACCGAGGCGGTTGTCCGCCATGTGCACGTTCCCGTCCCGGCCTTTCGTCGGCCCGTCCGCTCGACCCATGTACTGGGCGAAGATGCGCCAGGGCTCGACTCCCCGGACGACATGCACGCCCATGTCGCGGTGGAGCGGAGTTCCGACGTCGTCGGGGCCCATCGCGGTCGCGACCCCGACGGCGGCCGCCTCGTTGCCACGGCCGGTGTAGAAGCTCCCGGGAATCTTTCCCTGCTTGTAGAGGATGTGGCCGCGGTCCTCGATCCCCCTGGTCAGCAAGAGCTGACGGTGGATGGTCAGGAGGTCCTCGCGGTCGAGGCCGAACTCCTTGACCTCAGCGAGGGAGCTGACGGGCTCTGCTTCCCGGGCGATCGCCATCGGCGCCGACACTCTAGCGAGTCACAGGAAGGGGATGAGGGGCCGGTGGCCGGCCGGGCCGAGGCGGCGCGATTGCTCTGCTTACGACGCCGGTAGGCTTCGTGGTCGTGGGAAAGGCGTCGGAGTGGCTCCGCGAGGAGCGCCGCAAGACGCTCGGCGACTGGGTCGCCTTCTGTCTCGCTTGCGGTCACACTCAGCGCTACTTCGAGGAGCGAGCGGCCGAGCTCGACGCATCCTGCCCCGCGTGCGGCGGCGAGTTGCGCTCCCGTTGCGAGGCCTGCGGGGAACGAATCCGGTCCGCGTTCGCCGTCGACTGCGAAGCGTGCGGCTCCGCCCTCAGGCCGGCGGAGGCCTTCGGCGTGCCTATCCGCCGCCGCGGTCGTTAGCTCCAGGGCCGGCTGAGGTCGGACCCGAAGCGCGCGCCGAGCGAGGAGGCACTCGCGGTCAGCCAGTCCTCGAACCGCCGTTTCCCGGTGGGGTTTCCCTTCGAGACGAGCAGGCTCTCCATGAGCCCCTCGAGCTCGTCGCGCGTGAGCAGAGTGCCTCCGGCCAGGCGGCCAAGGGGTCGGGAGAGCGCGAGAGCGAGGCTGGGAGGCCCGTGAACGAGCATCGCCCGGGCCCCGATCGCATCTCTGATCTGCCGGACGAGATCCTCGAACGCGAACGCGGCGGGTCCGGCCGCGTCGAGCACGGCGTCCCGGTCGCCGAGTCCCGCCTCCACGGAGAGCTCCGCCACATCTTCGACGGCGACCGGCTGCACCGCGTAGCGGCCGGATCCCGGGACGACGAAGAGCGGAAGCTTGCGCAGGAGCCAGGCGATGTTGTTGACGAGGATCTCACCGCGGCCGAAGACCAGGGTCGGGCGCACGACCGCGTACGAGAGGCCCGACCCGGCGAGCGCCAGCTCGGCCGCGGCCTTGGCGCGGAAGTACGGCAACGGGGAGTCCGCGGAGGCGTTCGTCACGCTGAGCTGGACGAGGCGGCGAACGCCTGCCTCGCGGGCGGCACTGAAGAGTGCTTCCGTGTTCCCGACGGCCGTCGCGAACGTGACGTCCGCGCGCGGGAAGCGGATCCAGTGCGTGTTGTAGACCGTGTCGGTTCCGTCCAGGGCCTCGGCGAGCCGGGCCGGGTCGGCGAAGTCGGGCCGGGTGGCCTTCACCCGTCCGCCGAAGGGATCCTCCTCCTGCTGCTTGCGAGTCAGGGTCCGCACCTCGCGGCCGAGGTCGAGCAAGCGGGCGGCGATGTACCTTCCCGTGAAGGAGAACGCGCCCGTGACGACGTCCACGAGGTCCCGCTAGGAGCTGACGATCTCGGAGAAGTGGATGATCGTGACGGTGTCCTCCTCGGTCACCTCGCGGTTGTAGAGCTGACCGAGGAAGATCGCCATGTCCTCGGTGCGGCGAATCTCCGGGTTGTCCTTCTCGAGGTCGCGCGGGGAGCATTCGCCGAGCGGCTTCACCTCGACCTTGTCGATGACCGCGTCGAAGATCTTCTGCCGCGGGCCGTAGCGCAGGCCGACGAGCACCTGTACGACCATCCCCTTGGAATACTTGCGGGCCTTGTCCCCGAGCCGGATGGTGGCCGTCTTCCGCCGGCTCCGCAGCTGGTCGGCCACGATTGGCGAGTAGAAGTTGAGGGCGTACATCGAGCCGGGAGCGGGCACGGGAGGCGGCGCCATCATAAACCGTCTGGCACCAGGCGTTCTCGAGCCGTTTGCGCCATCTGGCGCTCTCCCCCGTATGCGAGCAGGCGCGGAGCGTCTGCGAGCGGTAGCCAGCGGGCCTCGGCCACCTCGTGACGGTGCCGGGGCGGCAGGTCGTCGATTCGGCCCCGCGTGTAGCGGAGGAGGAAGAAGCTCACGACTTTGAAGACGCGCTCGCCCTTCCACGAGTAGACGTAGCGGACGTCCCCGAGCTTCTCCAGCAGCCGGCCCTCGACGCCCGTTTCCTCCGTCACCTCGCGCACGGCCGTCTCAGCAGCCGCCTCGCCCTGCCCGATCAGTCCTTTCGGCAACGCCCAGACCTCCTTCCCCGCCGGCCGGATGGCGGCGAGGTGCCAACCGCTGCGCAGGCGGCGGACGACGACTCCGCCCGCAGAGAACTCCCGCCGCACGCCGCGATCGTACCGCCGAGGAAGGCTTGTGTTTCACGCGCACAAGCTCGGAAACGCTCTCCAACCGCCCCGCGGCGAGCTGCGGACGGCCCTCGTCCTTGTGCTGGTGGAACACAAGCACTCGGTCGGTATCGTCCGAGCCGTGCGCCGGCTGCTCCTCCTCGTCTGCGCGATCGTGCTCGTGGACACGATGCTCTACGCGGCCCTCGCGCCGCTTCTGCCCGACTACGCGGAGGAGTTCGGGCTCTCGAAGGGCCAGGCGGGGCTGCTCGTGAGCGCCTATGCCGCGGGCGCGCTCCTCGGCGCGCTACCGGGCGGGCTCGCGGCCGCCCGCTACGGCCCGAAGCGTGCCGTCCTCGTCGGCCTGGCCCTGATGGCGATCGCCAGCATCGGCTTCGGTTTCGCCGGCGACGCGGTCACGCTGGGCGTCTTTCGCCTCGCGCAGGGGATCGGGAGCGCGCTCTCCTGGGCCGGGGCGCTCGCGTGGCTCGTCGCCGGCACGCCCAAGCACCGCCGCGGGGAGATGCTCGGGACGGCGATCGGCTCGGCTATCTTCGGTGCCCTGCTCGGGCCCGCGGTCGGCGCCGCCGCGGAGGCGGCCGGCGCCGCTCCGGTCTTCCTCGGCGTCGCCGGGCTGAGCGTCGTGCTCGCGGTCTGGGCGCTCGAGAC
>JBOHAJ010000122.1:0-5061 GCA_050697715.1 Gaiellaceae bacterium | reverse complement strand
CTTTTGGAGGCAAAAGCTTGACCAAAAGGAGCCCTCTTTCCCTTCCTCCGGCTGCGCAGCCGTCTAGGTTTTTCCGGCTCCGTCGGAAAAACCTGTGACGACGCTGAGCGCGAGCTCGGTCATCTGGTCGACGGCGGCGCGCATCTCCTCGTCCGTGATGCGCACGAACTCGCCCTCGACGACGACGTCGCTGACGGTCAGGAGGCACCCGGCCTTCACCTTGCGGAGCGCCCCGAGGGTGAAGAGAACCGCCGCCTCCATCTCGACCGCCAGGACGCCGCGGTCCGACCAGCGCCGGTACTGGTCGTCGTCCGGGTTGTAGAAGAGGTCGCTGGAGACGATCGGCCCCACGCGAACGGGCTTCCCCAGCTCCTTCGCGGCGTGGACGGCACCGTGGATGAGGTCCCAGTCGGCCGTCGGCGCGTGCGGCTCGCCGACCAGGTGCGCAGCCGTCGAGTCGGCGGGAACGGCGGAGAGGGCGACGATCAGGTCTCCGAGCGCGAGGTCGGGCTGCAGACCGCCGCAGGTGCCGATGCGGAGGAGGCGCGTCACGCCCAGCTGGACGAGCTCCTCGATCACGATGGCGGCCGAGGGGCAGCCCATCCCGGTCGCCTGGACCGAGACCGGCTTCCCGGCGAACGTGCCCGTGTAGCCCAGCATGCCCCGCTCGGAGTTCCGCTGCTCGGCGTCCTCGAGGAATGTCTCGGCGATGTACTTGGCGCGCAGGGGGTCGCCGGGGAGGAGGCAGGCCTGCGCGTAGTCGCCCATCGCCGCGCGGACGTGGATCGGCACGCGCGGACCCTAACGTGCCCTCTTCGCGCGTGTGTTCAGATGCCAAGCGCGCTTGCGCGCGCCAGGCGTGCGGACATGGATCGGCATCGCGGTATCGTCCCCGCGAATGGCGCGCCTGGTCAAGCGCCCTCGGCTCTCGCACATCCTGGCCTTCTGCGCCGAGGACCCGATCGAGCGCGTCTTCCTCGAGGACGTCGCCCGACGCGGGCTCGGGCGTTTTGCGGCGCTCAGGGACGGGGCCCGGCTGACGGCGCTCTGCCATGTGGGGGCGAACCTCGTCCCCTCGGGCGAGGGCGTCGAGGCCTTCGCCGAGATCGCGGCCAAGGGCTCGCCCCGCATGCTCGTGGGCGAGGAGCGAGCGGTCACCGAGCTCTGGGAGGCGGCGCGACACCGGCTTCCCGATCCCCTCGACGATCGGCCGGGACAACCCGTGTACGTGCTCGAGGAGCCGCCGGAGCCGGGAGGAAGCGGGCTGCGGCCCGCTCGGCTCGACGACCTCGAGCTGCTCGTGCGCGCTTCGGCAGAGGCCTATCGCGAGGAGGTGGGGGTGGACGCTCACGGCCGCGACCCGGCTCTCTTCGAGTGGCGCACCCGCGTCCAGATCGAGGAGGGGCGGAGCTGGCTCTGGCTCGAGGATCGCCAGATCCTCTTCAAGGCCGAGGCGTCGGCGTGGACCGACCGGGCCGTCCAGCTCCAGCAGGTCTGGGTCGACCCCGAGCTGCGCGGCCGCGGCTACGCGAGGCGGGGGCTCGCAGACCTGTGCCGGCTCCTCCTCGCGGGGACACCGGCGGTGTGCCTCTTCGTTCGCCCGGACAACGCCCCGGCCATGGGCCTCTACGAGCGGGTCGGCATGCACCGGACGATCACGTACCGATCGCTTATCTTCGGCTAGGCCCGAGAGCACGCGCAACTCCTTCGGGTGATTGCGCGCCTCCCGGGCCGCGCCGATCATGCGTGCGAGTTGCGGAGGCTTGGCGTCACTGCGGCGGCTCTTCTCCTCGCGGCCACGCTCGTCGGCTGCACGTCGTCACGCGACGTGCGCGCCCACACGTGCAGCGCGATGGATCGACGTTTCCTCGCCACGGCGAGCATGGACGTCACCGCTTTCGGCGTCTGGCGGCAGGACTATTCGTCCGGGGCGATCACGCCCGAGGACGCCGCGCGGGAGGCGTTCGACGCCGCCGATCGCGTCACGCACGTGGAGGCCAGCGACCCGTCGCTCAGGACCGCCCAGCGCTATCTGGGCGGGATGTTCACGACATATGGAGAGGCGGTGAGACTCCATGCCGAAGGCAAGGACGGCGGCGAGCGTATGTACCTCGCGTTCAACTTCGCGAGCGGGGCGCACGACGTGCTGGCGGAGGCGCAGCCGGCGCTGCGGCGCGAAGGCTGCGACGTGGGTGCGCTGCTCTAGACGCTCGACGTCTAGACGAGGCTGAGGACGAGGGCGATCACGCCACCCGCCGCGGCGAGGCCCGCCGCCAACTCGAACGGCCCGAGCGAGAAGCGCGCGGCCGGTTCCTCCTCGTCGGCTGACTCGCCCGTGCGCGCCGTCCAGAGGCGGTTCGCGGCGGTCTCAGCCTGGCGCTCGCCGAGGCCGAAGGAGGTCAGCAGATCGGCCAAGTCCCACGTGTCCGAAACAAGTCGCCTGGCCGTGTAGGTCTCTCCGGTGGTGTTGGGCCCCGTAATCGCGACCCAGCCGTCCCAGCCGAACTCCACGTCGAGCGCTCCGGCGCTGGTCTGGACCTCGTATGTGTCGGCTCCCATGACCTCAGCGTAGGGGCACTTCGCCCTCCTTACAATGCCTCCGTGGAGGCCGCTGCGCTCCGTGCGCGGATCGAGGAGCACGTCCGCCGGCACGACCTCATCTCGCCCGGCGGCGAGATCCTCTGCCTCGTCTCGGGCGGCCCGGACTCCACCTGCCTGTGGCATGCGCTTGGTGCGCTCGGCTACCGCGTCTCCGCCCTTCACGTGAACCACAAGCTGCGCGGGGAGGAATCCGAGGAGGACGCGCGCTTCTGCCGCGAGCGCTTCGGGGCCGAGGTGGTGGAGGCTCCGGGCGGGACGGAGGCGGAGCTCCGCGAGCTGCGCTATTCGTTTGCGCTCGACCGGCTCCGGGCGACCGGGCACACGGCCTCCGACCAGGTGGAGACGATCCTCTTCCGTCTGGCCTGCAGCGGGACGACCACCGGGATCCGCACGCGGCGCGAGGACGGCGTCGTGCGCCCCCTGCTCACGGTCTGGCGCGAGGAGGCCGAGGCGTACTGCCGCGCGGAAGGACTCCCACACCGCCTCGACTCGACGAATCCCCAGACGGCACGCGGCCTCATCAGGGGGCGGATCGTGCCCGCCCTCCGAGAGCTCCACCCGGCCGCCGAGCAGAACGTCCTCGCCGCGCTCGAGCAAGTCGGACGGCTCCCTAGGCCGATCGAGAGGGCGCTGTTAGAGTTGCTCGCCTCGAGTGAGGGCTCGAAGCGCGTCGATCTGGGAGACGGCCGTGTGGCGGTGAGGGAGTACGCGAGCGTCTGGCTCGAGCGGGGCCCCGTGCGCCTCGATCGGGAGGTTCGCTGGGGGCAGTGGGAACTGCGTCCGCGCATGGATGGGCTGTGGGTCCGCTCGTGGCGAGCCGGTGACCGGCTCGCGAGGAGAGACAAGGTGCAGGACCTCTTCGTGAACGCGAAGGTGCCGCGCTCGGAGCGCGAGGCCTGGCCCCTGGTCGTCCGCGGCGACGAGATCGTTGCCGTGCCGGGGATCGCGGCCGCCCCCGGGTTCGAGAACGCCGTCGAAGGAAGGAGGGTGGAGTGACCCGCGTGGACGACCTGACCGCCGCGGTCGAGGAGGTCCTCGTCGACGAGGAGACCCTCCAGGCGCGCATCGCGGAGCTGGGGGCGGAGATCACGGAGGACTACCGGGGGCGCGACCTCCTGCTCGTCGGAGTTCTCAAGGGGGCAATCTTCTTCATGGCCGACCTCATGCGCTCGATCGACATCCACTGCGAGGTCGACTTCATGGCCATCTCCAGCTACGGCGCGGGAGTGGATTCCTCCGGGGTCGTCCGCATCCTCAAGGACCTCGACATCTCGATCGAGGAGCGCAACGTGCTCGTCGTCGAGGACATCATCGACTCCGGGCTCACCCTCTCCTACCTCCTCCGCAACCTCGAGGCGCGCGAGCCGGCCTCGCTCGAGGTCTGCGCCCTCCTGACGAAGCCCGAGCGGCGCCAGAACGACGTCGAGTGCCGCTACGTCGGCTTCGAGATCCCGAACCGCTTCGTCATCGGCTACGGGCTCGACTTCGCCGAGCGCTACCGCAATCTGCCCTACGTCGGGGTGCTGCGCGACGAGCTCGCGGCACAGGCGGAGGAATCCGGCTAAGGGTTCGGGCCGAAGTACCCGATAGCGCTGGTGGTACCGTTTAGTCCGAGAGGATCTCCTTGAGCCGTTTCTTCCGCAGCGCACTCTTTCCCCTGATCGTCATCGTCCTGCTGGTGTACCTGGCCTCGCAGACGCTGCTGCCGCAGGGCGAGGAGGGGCAGAAAGTCACCTATAGCCAGCTGATCAGCCAGGTCGAGAGCAACCCCGATCAGTTCCAGGAGCTCCTGTTCAGCCCCAAGGGCCGCTCGATCGAGGCGACGCTCAAGACCGGCGACAAGTACAAGGTCAACTACCCGAGCGACGAGGCCCAGATCGACCTCCAGCGGAAGCTCGAGGCCCGGAACGTCGCCTTCGACTCGAAGGGGACCGGAGACTCGGCCTGGTGGTCGATCCTCACGTACCTGCTGCCGTTCGTCCTCTTCTTCGGCTTCTGGATCTTCCTCATGAACCAGGTGCAGGGCGGTGGCTCGAAGGTGATGAGCTTCGGCAAGAGCCGCGCCAAGCGCATGGCTCCAGACTCGCCCAAGATCACCTTCAAGGACGTGGCCGGCGTGGACGAGGCCGTCGAGGAGCTGCACGAGATCAAGGAGTTCCTCGAGAACCCGAAGAAATTCCAGGCGCTCGGCGCGCGCATCCCCAAGGGCGTCCTCCTCTACGGGCCGCCCGGAACGGGAAAGACGCTGCTCGCGCGCTCGGTCGCCGGCGAGGCCGGCGTGCCGTTCTTCAGCATCAGCGGCTCGGAGTTCGTCGAGATGTTTGTCGGCGTCGGCGCGTCACGCGTGCGCGACCTGTTCGATCAGGCCAAACGGCACAGCCCGTGCATCGTGTTCGTCGACGAGATCGACGCGGTGGGCCGCCATCGCGGCGCGGGCCTGGGCGGTTCGCACGACGAGCG
>JBOHAJ010000121.1:0-7662 GCA_050697715.1 Gaiellaceae bacterium | reverse complement strand
GCGCTCTAGACGCGCTAGGCCGCCGGCGTCGGCGTTTCTCCGCACGTAGGGGGCAACCGCCGGATCCACCCAGCGCTCGAGTTCCTGCACGTACTCGGGATAGATCGGGAGCCGGGCAGCGAGCTCGTGCCCGTGCTCTTCCGTGGCGGCGCGCAGGCGTTCGATCTCGGGCCAGGGCGCCTCCGGGTTGACGTGGTCGATCGTGACCGGCGAGATGCCGCCCCAGTCGTCGATCCCGGCCTCGAGGAGACGGGGAAAGTCCGCGTACGAGAGGTTCGGCGGCACCTGCACGTGCACGTCGGCAGGCAGTACCTCGCGTGCGGCCTGCGCCGTCCAGAGGAGGTCGTCGAGCGACGGTTCTGGATGGCTCGCCATCTTCGTGCCCGGTTTGGCGCGGAAGTTCTGGACGATCACCTCCTGGACGTGGCCGTAACGCTCGTGCAGGGCGGCGATCGCCTGGAGCGCCTCCACCCGCTCCTCACGGGTCTCCCCGATCCCGATGAGGATCCCGGACGTGAAAGGAATGGCGAGCTCGCCCGCGAGGCGGATCGTCTCCAGACGCTGCTCCGGGAGCTTGTCCGGCGAGCCGTAGTGGGGGCCGCCCTTGGCCGAGAGGCGCTCGGAGATCGTCTCCAGCATCAATCCCTGCGACACCGAGACCGTCCGCAGGAGGGCCACGTCCTCGCGGGTCATGACTCCCGGGTTGACGTGGGGGAGGAGACTGGTCTTGTGGAGGACGAGCTCGCACATGCGCGCCAGGTACTCGATCGTCGTCTCGCAGCCGAGCGCCGCGAGCTCCTCGCGGGCGACGCGGTAGCGGAGCTCGGGCTTGTCGCCGAGCGTGAAGAGGGCCTCGTGGCAGCCGGCCCGCTCGCCGGCGCGGGCGATCGCCAGCACCTCCTCGGCGCTCATGTACGCCCGCTCGCCGCGGCGGGGCGGGCGAGCGAACGTGCAGTAGTGGCAGACGTCCCGGCAGAGCTTCGTGAGCGGGATGAAGACCTTCGGCGAGTAGGTGACGAGGCTCATCCCAGCGCGAGCAGGAGCTCGAGGTCCTCCGGCCGGTCGACGTCGAGGGCGAGGAGCGGGTCATCCACGACCACGGGCTCGACGCCTGCGGCGCGGGCGCGGGCGATCGTCGCGGCGACGGGCTGTCCGAAAGCGGGGGCGAGGAGGTTCGGCTCGCGCAGGGCGAGCGCGTTGACGCCGCCGTCCCGGGAGGGCGCGAGCGCGAGCGGGTGGGCCGCGGCCACGAGCGCGTCCAGGGACTCGGGTGCCGCGAGCGGGCAGTCGCCCATGACGACGAGCACGCCGGCCTGCGCCCGCGGGTCCGCGAGCGCCAGGGCAATCGCGTCGGCGTGTCCCGTCCCGCCGTCCACGAGCAGCTCGACGCCATCCTGGCTCAACCCGCGCTCGGGCGTCACGAGTAGCGTTTGCGTGATGGCAGCCGTCCCAGCGCACGCGGCCAGCACCCGCTCGAGCATGTCGAGCACGAGCCGTGCCCGCTCCTCCTCGGAGAGCACGGGAGCGAGCCGCGACTTCGCACCGTCGAGGCCCTTGACCGGCACGACCGCCAGCACGGGGTGAGCATAACCGCCTCTCCCCACCGGCCCGAAAACGGGTTTGTGTTCCACAGGCACAAGCCGTTCGGGAGGAGGGCTTCCCACGGGATCCTGGTTTGGACTTTGTGCCGGTGAAACACAAGCACGTCTCACGCCGGCCGTATGCGGTTCTCTGCGGGGGGCTCGGCGGGTCGCGCTTCGTGGACGCGCTGGCACGGGCGGCGGGACCTGAGGCCGTTGTCGGAATCGGAAACGTCGGCGACGACGTGGAGATCCTCGGCCTGCACGTCTCGCCCGACCTGGACACCGTCCTCTACACGCTCGCAGGCCTGCTCGACGAAGAGCGCGGCTGGGGCGTCCGCGAGGAGAGCTACGGCGCCCTCGAGCTGGCCGAGCGGCTCGGCGCCGAGTCGTGGTTCACGCTCGGCGACCGCGACCTCGGCCTCCACCTCGTGCGCACGCGCTTGCTCCGCGAGGGCGTCCCTCTGAGCGAGGTCACGCGTCGCCTCTGCGAGCGCCTCGGCGTGCGCGTCCGCCTCCTGCCGGTAACCGACGACCGCCTCCGCACCGTGGTCGCGACGCCGGCAGGCGAGCTCGACTTCCAGACGTGGTTCGTGCGCCGCCGCCACGAGGATCCCGTGCTCGGGGTCCGCTACGACGGGGCGGCGGAGGCCCGACCCGCGCCCGGCGTCCTCGACGCCCTCGAGGCGGCCGAGATCGTCTTCCTCGCGCCCTCGAACCCGTTCGTCTCCATCTTCCCCATCCTCGCCGTCCCGGGCGTCCGGGAGGCCCTCGCCGGCAAGCGCCTGGTGGCGATCTCCCCGCTCGTGGGGGGCAAAGCGCTGCGGGGCCCCCTCGCCGAGATGATGACCTCGCTCGGGCACGAGCCGAGCGCGCGCGGGATCGCGGGCCTCTACGCGGACCTCGAGGCGGAGCTGGTGGTCGACCCGGTGGACGCCGCTGCGACGCCGGATGCGCTCGCCTGCCCGATCGTTATGGTGGAGCCCGAGCGACGAGCGGAGGTCGGGCGAGCGGTGCTGGAGGCTCTCACGTGATCGGGATCGTCGGAGGCAGCGGCGATTTCGGACAGGGCCTTGCCGAGCGGCTCCGCCGGCTTGGAGAGGAGGTCGTGATGGGCTCGCGGACGCCGCGAGGCGAGTTCGTGACGAACGACGAAGCCTCCCGCGTCTCCGAGATCGTGTTCCTCTCCGTGCCGCCCGAGGGCGTCGAGCCGATGGCCCGCGACCTCGCGGACGCGCTCTCGGGACGCATCGTCGTCAGCGTGGCGAGTCCGGTCGTCTTCCGCGACGGGAAGGCCGGCGCCGCGCCCGGCGACCTCGCGCTCGCCGAGCTCGTGGTCCGCGCGGCGCCCGAGGCGCGCGTTGTGGCCGGCTTCCACACGGTGAGCGCGAAGGCGCTCGCGAACCCGGACGCGACGCTGGACGAGGACGTTCTCCTGGCGGGCGACGACGCCGAGGCGAAGGAGGTCGTCGCCGCGCTCGCCGAGCGCCTCGTCCGGGGCCGCGCCGTGGACGCAGGCCGGCTCGAGGTCGCCCGCTGGCTGGAGCCGCTCACCGCCGTGCTCATCAACGTGAACCGCCGCTACCGGACGAACAGCGGCGTCAGGATCACCGGACTTCCGTGAGCGCGCACCTCCTCGATCGGGAGGGGACGTCTCACCCGCGCGCCGAGCGGACGAGCGTGGAGGCGAAGCTCTCCAGCGGCGAGTTCTTCTGGCTCGACCTGCACGGGCCGGGCGAGGAGGATCTCGCGCTCCTGCGGGACACCTTCGGCTTCCACCCCCTGGCCGTCGAGGACTCGGAGCACTTCGGGCAACGGGCGAAGGTCGAGGACTACGGCGAGTTCGTGTTCCTCGTCCTCTACGGCGCCGCTCCCGAGCCGGATGAGGATCGCCTGGTCGAGGTGCACTGTTTCTACTCGGAGCGCTTCCTCGTCACGGTGCGGCGCGACGAGTCGCCGGCCTGCGACGCGGTGCGCGAGCGCTATGCCCGCCGGCCGGCGCGGCCGCTTCGGCCGATCGTGCTCCTCTACCGGCTGTTCGACGCTCTCGTTGACAGCTTCTTCCCGGCGCTCGAGGACGTCGATCACGCACTCGAGACGATCGAGGACGAGCTGCTCGTCGCGCAGGGCGACGCGCGACTTCAGCAGATCGTCAAGCTGCGGCGCCGGCTCGTCCTCCTGCGCCGAGCGGCCGCACCCCAGCGCGACCTCGCCGGGCAGGTCGCCGGCGGCATCCTCGAACTCCCGGACCTCGACGACGACGCGCGGCGCTACCTCCGCGACGTGCACGACCACCTGATCCGCGTCACCGAGCAACTCGACGTCTACCGCGACTTGCTCACGGGAGTCCTGGACGTGCATCAGACAACGGTCTCGAACCGTCAGAACGCGGTCATGAAGCAGCTGACCGTCATCGCGACCATCTTCCTGCCTCTGACCTTCATCACCGGCTTCTTCGGCCAGAACTTCGACTGGATGGTGGGGCACGTGGGCGGCTGGCCCCAGTTCGTCGCCTTCGGGCTCGGGCTCGAGCTCCTCACGGTCGCGGCCCTCCTCATCCTCTTCAAGAAGCGCGGCTGGTTTTAGCCGTGCCGGAGGTGCGGATCCTCCCGCTGACCGGGATCCCCGAGGTGCGACCGGGTGACGACCTCGGAGCGCTTCTCGGCGACGCCGTCGAGCGGGCAGGCGGGCTCGAGGACGGCGACGTGCTCGTCGTGGCGCAGAAGGCGGTCTCAAAGGCGGAAGACCGCATCGAGCGGGCGAACGACCACCTCGCGGTCATCCTGCGCGAGGCTCGGCGCGTGCGCCGGCGGCGCGGGGACCTCGTGATCGCCGACACCGAGCACGGCTTCGTCTGCGCGAGCGCCGGCGTGGACCGCTCGAACGCGCCGGGCGAGGGCTGGGTCGTGCTGCTGCCGCGGGATCCGGACGCCTCAGCGGCGCGGCTCCGGGAGACGCTCGCGGAGCGCTTCGGCGTTGCGCCCGCGGTGATCGTCAGCGACTCCTTCGGCCGCGCGTGGCGGCAGGGGACGACGGATGTCGCCGTGGGGGTGGCCGGAATGCACCCTCTACTCGACCTGCGCGGCACGAAGGACGCGCGAGGCTACGAGCTCGAAGCGACCGTGATCGCGGTCGCGGACGAGCTGGCCGGCGCGGCGGAGCTCGTCATGGGGAAGGCCGCCGGTATCCCAGCGGCGCTCGTCCGCGGCTATCGCGCCCCGGCGGGGGAGGGAAGCGCGCGCGAGCTCGTCATGCCCCCCGAGCGAGATCTCTTTCCCTGAGGCCGCCCCCAAGCTTGTGTTCCACACGCACAAAGAGGAAACGCCGAAGCCGAGCGGCCAAACGGTCGCTGCGACTCCCCGGCTTCCTTGTGACTGTGGAACACAAGGCCGCCGGCGCCCTCACGCCGCGCGCGGCACGATCCAGGTCGAGCGCGAGCAGGCGAGGAGCTGTCCCTCCTCGGTGAAGAGTGCCGAGCCCGCCAGGCGCTTGCGTCCCTCCGCGCCCGCACGCCACCCGATGACGACGTGCTCCGCTCCCGGCTCGGGAAGGCGCAGCACGTGGGCGGCCATGCGCCCGAGGAAGACGCCCTCCCGCTGGAAGTCGTCCACCGCCCATCCGGCCGGGCAATCGAGCGCCGCCCAGACGATCTCGGGCCGGACGTCCTCCGGCGGGCGCCACGGAGCCGCGACCAGCCCGTCGCGGCCGGCGACCGGCCCGGCGAAGATCCCGAGCCCGTCGTCGCGCGCGGGGCCGCACGCAAAGCACGTCGGGTACGCGTGGTGCTCGAAGCCGGCGTAGCCCTTCGAGGCCTCGACGGCGTCCGCGACGGCCACAGGCTCCGGAACGTCCAGCTCGAGCTCGAGCGGGCGGGCCTCGGCGACGAGAAGGTCTCCCTGACGCAGCTCGACGCCGCCGTCGATCTCGGCCACCTCGAGCTCCACGGACAAGGGCGGCGGCCGGCGGAGCGTCACCTCGGCGACTCCGCCGAGCCGCTCCGCCAGCAGCCCGCACGCGTAGCCGCCGTTCGCCGACTCGGGCGGCCCGTTGTACCGGCTCGGAATGATCACCGGGCGAGCGTGAGCCCGATGACGCCGAAGGGCGGCCGGGCATCCGTCAGGACGCGCACGCGCTCGTCCTCCGACACCTGCGCCGTGTCCCAGAGGCGGTTCTGGCCCGCGAAGGAGATCTCCGCGATCTCGCTGAACCGCTCCAGCGCCCGCGCGCCCATCTCGTAGACGAGGTGCTGGATCGACTCGGAGACGAAGTCGTCGAAGGTGGCCGCGAGCGCGTCGCGCACGTCCTCGCTCGCCACGCGCCTCGCGAAGTCCAGGTGGCGCCAGTGCACGTCGAGGTGCACGTACAGGGGACGCTCAGCCAGGTCCGGCAGGGTCGTGTACTCGTCCCGCAAGAAGCCGGAGAACGCGCTGCCGGCGAGCTTCACGAGATGCAGGCCCTCCCGCCCGGACCGGTGTGAGACCATCCCGTCGCGCGAGAGCTCGAGCTCGGCAACGGCGACGTCGTCGTAGACGCGCTGCAGAACGGCGTCACCCCGGCGGGCGAACGGCACCTCGCGCGCCCGGAGGGCAACCCGTTCCACGTGCCCGTAGGCCGCCAGGAAGCGCGTCCCGACGAGCTCGAGAAACTCCTCGAGCGAGGAGCTCTCGTAGTCGAGCGCCGTGCGGTGGACGAAGTTCTTCATCGAGTCGGTGGCGACGACGAGCTTGTTGTCGCCCTCGGTGTAGCTGGGGAGGAAGCTGTCGCCGAAGAGCACGATCGTCACTTCGGCGGCGAAGAGGTTCCCGACGCCGTCCAGCCGGTAGACGGAGACGGCGTCCTTCCCGTAGTGGATCGCTAGCGGCTGCGCCATCGGTCGTGGGCGATCGCCACGAGCTCGTCGCAGGCCGCGGCGAGCTCCTCCTCCCGGTCGCGCTGGAGCCGCTCGCGCAGGACGGGGAGGATCTCCGCGCGCGGCCTGCGGTCGACGAAGATGACGAAGCGGAAGCCGAACTTCTCCTCGTACGTCTTGTTGAGCCGCACGAGCGCTGCCATCAGGGCCGGGTCCTCCTCGCTTCCCTGCTCCCGGGCGGAGCGGCCGGCGAGGCCGCGCTGGCCGATGCGCGGGTGCGCGTTCAGCGCCTCGACGACGTCCTCTTCGGGCAGGTCGGCGAGGACGACGCGCGCCTGCCGGAGCGGGTCCTCCCGCTCCGCGAGCAGCTCGAGGAAGCGGGTCGGCCCCTCGAAGAGCTCCGTCAGCTCGTCGAGGCTCAGCTTCCGCGGTAGAGCGTGCACGACCAGGGGGATGCCAGGAGCGGAACGTGGAAATTCTCGCCGCCGTCTATCGCCACGTCGATCTCGATTCGCTTGAAGAACGGCGACGACGCAGGAACGAACACCAGGCGATAGGTCCCGGGCTCGATATCGCTGGCGAGCTCGCGGATTCGCCCGTCGGAATCGGTCTCCGCCCCGGCGACGAGCTCCTCGCCTCGATAGAGCTCGACGCGCACGCCCCGCGCCGGCTGGCCGCGCCCGGTGTCGAGGACGTGCGTGGAGAGGGAGGCGGACACGCCCGCCATGCTAACGGCGGGGCATCCTCCGGGCCGCCCCGACGTCTTTCGCTCCCGGCCGGCCCTATGCTTGCGCGGTGGACGAGCGCGAGCGCTTTCTCATCCGGTACGCGGGAGGCTTCGCGCCCGAGGTGATCGCGCGCGCTGAGGGGGCGTGGCTGGAGACGACGAGCGGCAGGCGCATCCTCGACTTCACTTCCGGGCAGATCTGCTCGACGCTCGGGCACAACCACGCTCGCATCGCCGCCGCCGTGCGCGTTGCCCTGGAGGAGGTGGTCCACCTCAATTCCTGGATGCTCTCCGAGCCGGTTCTCGCCCTCGCCGAGCGGCTCGCGGGACTCCTCCCGGATCCGCTCGACCGCGTGATCCTCCTCAACACCGGCTCGGAGGCGAACGAGGTCGCGCTCAAGCTGGCGAAGCTGCATACAGGCCGGTTCGAGGTCGGCGGCCTGACCCGCAGCTTCCACGGGCTGGTCTCGGGCATCGCCTCGATCAATTTCTCGATGGCGCACGCC
>JBOHAJ010000120.1:0-10175 GCA_050697715.1 Gaiellaceae bacterium | reverse complement strand
GAACAGCAGCGTCCCCGATGCGTCGGCGGCATCGGTCGACAGCTCGCCGAAGAGCCGAAGGCGAACGTAGTCCTTGGGCAGGAGCACGTGCGCGATCCGCGCGTAGGCGTCGGGCTCGTGCTTTCGGAGCCACAGGAGCTTCGGGGCCGTGAAGCCGGGAAGCGCGCGGTTGCCGGTGAGGGCAATCAGCCGCTCGAGACCGACCTGCTCCTCGATCTCCGCGCACTCGGCGCCGGTCCGCTGGTCGTTCCAGAGGATCGCCGGTCGCAGGACACGGTCCTCCGCGTCGAGCGCGACGAGCCCGTGCATCTGCCCGGAGAGGCCGATGCCGGCCGGCCGCTCGACACCCAGCGCGGCGAGCGCCCGCTCCGTGGCCCGCACCCAATCCTCGGGGTCCTGCTCGGCCCACCCCGGCCTCGGCGTCGAGAGCGCGTACTCCTCCTCGGCGCGAGCGAGCACCTCGCCGGCCGGCGAGATCGCCACTGCCTTGACGCCCGTTGTGCCCACATCGAGGCCGAGGTGAATCGGAGCCATTGCCGCCCGTACTCTAGGAGGCTCGGCGAGCGACTCGTACACTCTTCCCGTGAGCGCGCCGATGGACGGCCCGGGCGCCCGGCTCGAAGAGGAGCGCAAGGTCGTTTCGATCCTCTTCGCCGACCTCGTCGGCTTCACGACTCGATCCGAGGCCGCCGACCCCGAGGACGTGCGCGCGCTCCTGCGCACCTACCACGCACGCTTGAAGCAGGAGATCGAACGCTTCGGCGGCACGGTGGAGAAGTTCGTGGGCGACGCCGTCATGGCGGTCTTCGGGGCTCCGACCGCCCACGAGGACGACGCCGAGCGGGCCGTCCGCGCGGCGCTCCGCATCCTCGAGACGGTGGACGAGCTCAACGACGAGCAGCCCGGCCTCGATCTCGCCGTCCGGGTGGCGGTCAACTCGGGCGAAGCGGTCGTCGCGCTCGAGGCTCGCCCGGAGGAGGGCGAGGGGATGGTCGCCGGCGACGTCGTCAACACCGCCGCGCGCCTCCAGCAGTCGGCTCCGGTCGGCGGGGTCGTCGTCGGTGAGGCGACCTGGCGAGCCACGAGGTACGTGGCGGACTACGAGGAGTTCGAGCCTGTCGCGCTGAAGGGCAAGGCCGAACCGGTCCGGCTGTGGCGCGCGAAGGGAGCTCGCAGCCGCGTCAGGGCCGAACGGCCGCGCGCGACCCCGTTCATCGGCCGTGAGCGCGAGCTCGCGGCGCTCAGGGAGGCGTTCACGTGGAGCCTCGAGGAGCGCGGCGTTCAGCTCGTGACGGTCGTCGGCGAGCCCGGAGCGGGCAAGAGCCGGCTCGTCGCCGAGCTCCGCAGCTCCGTCGACAAACGGCCCGAGCTCGTCTCATGGCGCCAGGGTCAGTGCCTGCCGTACGGAGAAGGCATCACCTTCTGGGCTCTGGGCGAGATCGTCAAGGCTGAGGCCGGCATCCTCGAGTCGGATGGGCCCGAGGAGGCCGCCGCCAAGGTCGCGACCGCCGTGGCCGCGACCGTCGAGGATCCCGCCGAGGGGGATTGGCTCCGAGCAAGCCTCGCTCCACTCGTCGGCGCCAGCGTCTCCGGGGCAGGGGCTGCAGGCGAGCGCGGCGCCTCGTTCACCGCCTGGAGGCGCTTCTTCGAGGCGGTCGCGGCTCACCGCCCGCTCGTCCTGCTGTTCGAAGACCTGCATTGGGCGGACACCGCCCTCGTCGAGTTCGTCGAGCACCTCGTCGAGTGGGCGAGCGACGTCGCGCTGCTCGTCGTCTGCACGGCGAGACCGGAGCTGTACGAGCGCCACCCGGGATGGGGCGCCGGGAAGCGCACCACCACGACAGTCTCGCTCTCACCCCTGAGCGACGACGAAACGACGAAGCTCATCGCCGCGCTCGCGGAGACCGCGCTGCCGCCCGGTACCGAGGCCGCCCTCCTCGCCCGCGCTGGAGGCAACCCGCTCTTCGCCGAGGAGTTCGTCCGCATGCTTCGCGATCGCGGCAACGGCGCCGTCGCGGACGTCCGCGTGCCCGAGACCGTCCAGGCCCTGATCGCCGCGCGCCTGGACGCACTCTCCCCGAGCCAGAAGTCGCTCGCGCACGACGCTTCCGTCGTGGGCGAGGTCTTCTGGGCGGGCGCGCTCTCGACGATGGGGCACATCGACGAGCTCGCCGTCGAGCAGGGCCTCCACGAGCTCGCGCGGAAAGAGCTCGTCCGCCCTGTGCGCACGTCATCGGTGCAGGGCCAGGGGGAATACTCGTTCTGGCACATCCTGGTGAGGGACGTCGCCTACGGCCAGATCCCGCGCCTAGCCCGCATCGACAAGCACCGCGCGGCGGCTGCTTGGATCGAGCGAATCGCGGGGGAGCGCGTCACGGACCATGCCGAGCTCCTCGCCCACCACTACGAGCGGGCGCTCGAGCTCGCCCAGGCCACGGACTCGCCTGAGGCAGACCAGCTCCGCGCCCCGGCAGCCCGCTTCCTTCTACTCGCGGGCGATCGCGCCTTCCCACTCGACCCCGGCCGGGCGGAGACGTTCTACCGGCGCGCGCTCGTCCTCCTCCCTCCTGACGATCCCGAGCGAGCAAGGGCGCTCACGAAGATCGCCGACGCCGCCCAGGAGGCCGGCCGACTCCGTGAGGCGGTACGCGATTACGAGGAGGCGATCGCCGAGTTCCGAGCAAGGGACGACGTCCTCGCAGCGGGTTCTACGCTGACGAGACTTGGGAGAGCGCTCCAGCGGGTGGGCGACACGGCGGGTCGGGACAGGGTCCTCGCCGAGGCCGTCGAGCTGCTCGAGCGCGAGCCGCACGGCCCCGATCTTGCGCGGGCCTACGGCATGACGGCGGTCTTCCACATGATCGCGTCGAACAGCCGGGAATGCCTGGACTTATCTGAAAAGACCCTCACGATGGCGGAGAACCTCGGTCTCGACGACCTCCGCGTGCGGATGCGCCAGGCCCGCGGAGTCTCCCGCCTCGAGCTCGGCGACCCGGGCGGCATCCACGACCTCCGCGAGGCTCTCCGCCTCGGGCTCGAGCTCGGCCTCGGGATCGAAACCGCCACCTCGTACCTCAACCTCGGGGGCATGGTGGAATCGACCGAGGGACCGGCGGCCGCGCTGGAGATCCACCGCGCCGGGATTGAGTTCTCCAAGCGGCGGGGGCTGACGTACAACGTCATGTGGGAGAGTGCCGAGGCGCTGACCATGCTCTTCGAGCTCGGGGAGTGGGACGAGCTTCTCCGGTCCGCCGCCGAACTGGTCGAGTGGGACCAGGCTGCAGGGAGCAGGCCGATCGAGACAATGGCGCTCTGCGCCCAGGCCAGGGTGCTCGTCTGGCGGGAAGGAACGGCTGAGGCCGCGCCGCTCGCAGAGCGCTTCCTGCCCTCGGCGCGGAGGGTGGCGGATGCCCAGACGCTCGTCCCCGCCCTCGTGACGGCGGCGCTCGCCGAGCGGGCGCGCGGAGAGATCGCCAACGGGGTCCGCCTGCTCGAGGAACTCGAAGTCGTGACGCGGGGCAAGCCTCCGTTTCGCTGCGACGAGCTTCCGGATGCGTGCCGGATCTGCGTCGCCTCGGGCGATCTCCGGTTGGCCGAACGCCTCCTGGACGGCACCGCGGAGCTCGCGGCGCGCCATCGGAACACCATCTTGACGGGGCGCGCCGTGCTTGCCGAAGCGGGCGGCGAGGTCGAGCAGGCTGCGGGCCTGTATGCAGAGGCGGCCGAGCGGTGGGCCGAGTACGGGCACGTCCTCGAGCACGGCCTGGCGCTCCTGGGCGCGGGCCGCTGTCACGCGCGGCTCGGACGATCGGCCGAGTCCGCCACGGCGTTGGACGAAGCCAGATCGATCTTTGTTCGCCTCGGTGCCCAGCCGCTCGTCGCCGACGTCGACGCAGAGCTGAAAGGCGCTCGATGAACGTCCTCGAGCTTGCCCCAGGCCTCTGGCGCTGGACGGCGCCGCACCCCGACTGGGAGCCCTCCCCGGCGCCGGGCAGTCCGGCCGACTGGCCCCGCGACGTCGGCTGCGTCTTCTACGAGGCGCCCGGCGCGGCGGTGTTCATCGACCCGCTTCTCCCGCCTGATCCCACACCCCTGTGGCGAAAGCTCGACCAGCGGGTGGGGCAGTACGAACGCGCCGCCGTGCTGACGACGATCGGCTTCCACCGGCGCAGCAGGGACGCGTTCGTCGAACGCTACGGCGCGACCACGTCGCGCGCGAAGCGCACGCTCCCCGAAGGCGTGACGTCGATCCCTATCCGCGGTGCCGGCGAGACGATGTTCTGGCTCCCCGGTTCGCGGGCGCTCGTCCCCGGTGACCGCATCCTCGGAGCAGCGGACGGCGGCCTACGGCTCTGCCCGGAGTCGTGGCTGCGCTACCTGCCGAGCGGGATGACGCAGCGGGAGCTGGGGCGGGCCCTGAGGCCGCTCCTCGAGTTGCCCGTCGAGATGGTGCTCGTCTCCCACGGGGAGCCGGTGCTCTCCGGCGGCCGTGAGGCGCTTGCCTCCGCGCTCAGGTAGGGCCGGTCACGCGGCCAGCTCGGAGACCTCCTCGGCCGTCAACTCGAGCTCCGCCGCGGCGACGTTCTCCTCCAGGTGCTCGAGCGAGGAGGTGCCGGGGATCGGGAGCGTGACGGGCGAGTACGCGAGCAGCCAGGCGAGCGCCACCTGCGCGGGAGTGGCGCCCTTCTCGCGCGCGAGCCGGTCGAGACGGCCGCCCCGCTCGGCGAGCCGCCCCACGGCGAGCGGGTACCAGGGGAGGAACGCGATCCCTTCCCGCTCGCAGTGACGGAGCACGTCCTCGGAGTTACGGTCGCCCAGGTTGTAGCGGTTCTGAACGGAGACGATCGGAACGACCGCCCGCGCGCGCTCCAGCTGCTCCACCCCCACGTTCGAGAGCCCCACGTGCCGGATCTTCCCCGCCTCGCTCAGCCGGGCCAGCTCGCCGACTGTCTCCTCGAGCTTGACGCCTGGGTCGGGCGCGTGGAGCTGGTAGAGGTCGATTCGCTCGACGCGCAGGCGGCGCAAGCTGCCTTCGCACGCCTCGCGCAGGTGTTCCGAACGCCCGTCGCGGATCCAGGCCCCCCGACTCGTCGCGGACGAGCCCGCCCTTCGTCGCGATCACGAGCCCGGCCGGATACGGGTGCAGCGCCTCGGCAATCTGGAGTTCGTTCACCTCGGGCCCGTACGCGTCTGACGTGTCGATCAGGTTGACGCCGAGCTCGACCGCGCGCCGCAGGACGCGGAGGGCGTTCTCCCGGTCGGCGGGCCAGCCCATGATGCTCGGCCCGCAGAGCCGCATCGCGCCGAAGCCCAGCCGGCGCACCTCGAGGTCGCCGCCGATGGTGAGGGTCTCGGTCAACCCACCTCCAACCCAGCCCGCCCCAGGGCGCGCACCGCGAGCTCCTCGTCTTGCTCGCCGGGCAGCCCGCTCACGCCGACGGAGCCGACCCGGCGCCCTTCCTCGAACGCCGCGACTCCTCCTCTGAAGAACGAGAAGAACGGGTCGAAGCTCGCGAGCTCCGCCGGGTCGTCACGGACCTTCTCCGCGAGCTCGCGCGTCGAGTGCGCGTCGCTCCGGGCGGCCGTGTACGCCTTGCGTTGCGCGTTCAGGCGAGTATCCGGGACGGCATCGTCCATCGTCGCCGCCGCGACGAGCTCTCCGTGCTCGTCGGCCACGAAGACCGAGAGGGGCCCCGGCGCCTCCTCGAGGACGGCCTGCACGATCGCGAGTGCCTGCTCGAGCCTCATGAGTCAGGCACAGAGCTCCTCGGCGACTGCGACGTAGATCTCCATGCACCGCTCGACGGTGGCGAGATCGACCCACTCGACCACGGCGTGCGCGCCCTCGCCGGCCGGACCGAACACGACGGTCGGGATCCCCGCTGCGGAAAGGAGGGCGGAGTCGGCCCAGAACGGGACGCCGACGATCTCCGGGCCGCCCGCGTGGCGGCGGACGAGCGAGGCGATCTCGGCGCTCTCCGAGGTCTCGAACGGCTCCCGGGCGACGCCCACGCGCACCTCCCCCTCGATTTCGCCGAGCAGCTCGCGGAGCTCTCCCTCGATCTGGGCGACGCTCTCTCCGGGGATCGTGCGCCGCTCGCCCTGAAGGAGGCAGTGGTCGGGGTAGCTCGAGTACTCCTGGCCCCCGGAGACGATCGAGGCGTGCAGCGAGCCGCTGCCGAGCAGCGGATGCGATGGATCGGCCCGCAGCCGCCGGTCGAGAGCCTCCAGGCGAACGAGGACGTGGCCCATGCGGGCTATGGCGTCAATGCCGAGATCGGGGCGCGAGCCGTGGGCCGCGCGCCCGGCCACCTCGATCTCGAACGCGACGAATCCCTTGTGCGCGAGTGCCAGGCGCAGCTCGGTGGGCTCGGAGACGATCGCCGCGTCCACGCGAAGGCGTCCGGCGACCGCGGCGGTGCCGATGCTGGCCAGCTCCTCGTCGCAGACCGCCGCCACGATCACGTCGCCGCGCAAGCGGCGCCTCCTCGCCTCGGCCCCCGCGAGCATGATGGCGGCGAGGCTGCCCTTCATGTCGTAGGCGCCCCGTCCATAGAGGCGGCCGTCCGCGACATACGGCTCGTGCGGCCGCTCCATCCCGGCGACGCCGACGGTGTCCATGTGGGCGTTGAGCATCAGCGAGCGTCCGCCGCCACTCCCCCGCGCGACGGCGACGACGTTCGGCCGGCCCGGGGCGACCTCTTCCACCTCGACCTCGAGGCCCGCGTGCTCGCACCAGCCGGCAACGAATCCGGCCAGCTCAGACTCGCCTGCGCCACCGGGGACGAGCTCCGGGTTGACCGAGTCGATCGCGACGAGCCGCGAGAGGAGGTCACTGAGCTCGCTCATCGCTCCGATCCGTCGAAGTGGCGGACGGCGAGCGCCCAGGCCGCCTTCCCACACGTGGAGCCGATCTTGCGGCCCTGGAGGTCGTCGGGCGAGACGTGGATCCCCATGTAGAGACGTGAGATCCCGGCTGCGTCTGCCGCGTCGAAGTACGTGGCCCACTGGAGAGTGATGTCCTCGCTCGGCCCGTTCTCGACCCGGAGGGCGCCGGCGGGGACGGGCACCTCCAGGAGGCCTCCCGGGAAGTACGGGCTCCCCGTGAAGGCGGTGAGGAGCTCGGCTGCGGCGCGGCTGAAGGTGCTGTGCCCCGACACGTAGCCGGCGAACGCCGGTGTGACGAAGGTCGGGAGCTGATACGGGACCCAGTCGACCGCGCGGATCCAGCGGACGCCGCTGTGCTCGCGGGTAGGATCGTCGGGGAACCCCGACCACGCCCGCACCGCTATCTCGCCCACGTGGTCGTCCAGAGCCTCGTGGCGCTCACCCGGGGCGCTGGATTGCCCCGTGATCACCTCGATCAGCCCGGGAACGAGGGGGAGGCCGTCGGGGTCGTACGCGAGTCCGTCCGGATCGCTGGATTGGCCGAGGCCGCCCAGGTGGCGGATCATCGAGATCGGCCGCGCCGAGTCGTAGTGGCCCTTGACGCCCCAGGCCGCCACGGCGGCGTCGTGAACCGCTCCGTTGAGGGCGAAGTAGAGCTTGACGTCCCACTCCAGCCGGTCGACCTCACGCCCGTTCCCCCCGATTCGCAGCGAGAGACCGGGTGTGTCGGACACCTCGTTCGCGACCGTGTTCCAGTGCCCAGGCGGGGTCTCCGAGTTCGGTCCGTCCGCCCAGAACTCGGCCAGGGCGCGCCCGAAGTCGCCCTGGCGGACACGGTTGGGAGGGTACGGCTCGCCGCTCGCCGGGTTGACGTCGTGCCCGTTCCCGTCGTTTGCACCGAGGGAATTGTCCCCCCGGGCGCCCGGCCCGATGTCGAGGATCGTCCCGTCGTCAGGGTCGAGCCGGCTGCTGTAGCGAATTACCTCTACCGCCGTCTGCTTGAAGTCTCCGTCGGTCACGGGGTTCCCGAGGAGCGGGACGGGACCCGGGTCGATCGGGAGGCCTGCGAACCGCTCAGGGAGGGCGAAGCCGGCAACGTGACCCCAGTGCGGCCCGATGAACGTCTGCACCTTGCCCGGAATCGGCACACCGTTCTGAGCGATGATCTGGGCCAGGGCGAGCGGCTGCCAGCGGTTCGGGTCACGCATGACCGTTCCCGGCTCGGCTACGACCAGCGGCTGGTTGACCGGCTTGTACTCCGGGTCGAAGTAGCGCAACCGCTCGTGGGCTCCGTCGTTGCGCCCGTAGGCGATGACGGCCGCGGCGATGCGGTTCCCGAGCGCCGCGGGCGAGTCCCCGTCGGTATTCGTGTAGTCGATCCGGTAGCAGAGGGACTCCATGGTGGAGGCCAGCTGCGCGAAGGTCTCCTCCAGGCCCGCCGCCAGCGAGTACCGGTGCAGGAGGATGCGGTACCCGGCGTAGCTGATCGCCGCCTCCCGGGCCGCCTGCACGTCCTCCGCCTCGTGCTTCTCGCGGACGAAGTAGCCGTCGGCCGCCGGGTCGTAGGCGGCCCAGGCGTCCCACATGGCGGCCGAGGTGTGGAACAGGTTCCGGGCGTGGACGGTCGGCGCCGGGACGTCCCGTCGGATGGCGTCGAGCAGCGCCTCGTCCCACACGCGGGCAACCGACTGCCCCTGGAGGTCGCCGCGGTCGCAGTCCTCCAGCAGGTAGGACTCCTCCGACGACGAGCAGCCTGCGAGCGCGCAGGCGCCTACGACCGCCAGGGCAGCGAGCCTGACCCGGATCATGCGGGCGGCTCCACGACTACCAGGCGGTTGACCTCGACGTCGGTCAGGCGGGTTTCCTCGCCCCCGGGCCAGCGCACGTCGAGCTCGCTCACCTGTTCGGCCGTTCCGAGCCCGAAATGGCAGCGCGGATCCTCGGAGGACAGGTAGCTCGACCCGGCATAGGCGTCGCGGATGAGCTCGCGACCGTCTGGCAGCACCGCGGTGACGACCGCCCCCGGATGGAACCCCTCGAGCTCGACCTCGAGCCAGTTGCCGGCCGCTCCCATGTTCTCGAGCAGGACCAGGGGGCCTCCGATCGAGGCCACGGCGAAATCGAGGTCGCCGTCGTTGTCGTAGTCGGCCGCGGCGCCGCCGCGCCCGACGACGCGACCCACCTGCCCGAGCCCGAGCTCGCCCGTCAGGTCTTCGAACCGCCCTTCCACACCCTGAGCAGTGAGGTTTCTGAACGCCTGGACGGGCTGCGCGTCGGCCTCGAGATCCGTAACGGGTACGGCGCCGTTCACGAGCAGGAGGTCGAGATCGGTGTCGAGATCGAGGTCGGCCCACGACACGCCCCAGCCGGTAAAGGCTCCGCCGAGACCCGACTCCTCGAAGACAGCGCGAACGTCGGCCCACGCCGGCGCGTTCTCATCAGGCGGGAGACTCTCGTACACGGCGTGCAGCTGGCCGCGGGCGTTGGTGACGAACAGGTCGGAGCGCCCGTCGGCGTCGTAGTCGCCGCCGGCAATGCCCATCCCGGCATTCGGATCGGCGATCCCGGCCGCGCCCGCGCGTTCCTCGAAGCGAAAGCCGAGGCCGGCCGGATCGGCCTCGGCGCCACCCGGCCAAGGGACATTCTCGTAGAAGCGATTGGGGTTCGTGTCGTTGGCCAAGTAGAGGTCGAGGTCGCCGTCGCGGTCGAAGTCCGAGAAGAGCGCCCCGAGCCCGTACTCGAACCTGGCGACCTCGAGGCCCGCTTCCGCCCCGACCTCCCGAAAGGTCACCCGGCCACCCTCAGCAGGCCCGTTGCTGAGGAAGAGGAGATCGCGCACACCAAAGTACGTGTTCGGAAACCCTGTCGTCGCCTCGGGGTTCGGGCTACTGAGGTCGGCGTAGCCCGCCACGAAGAGGTCCGGCCAGCCGTCGGCGTTCACGTCTCCGACCGCCGCTCCGCTCCGCCAGCCGTACGCGGCGACACCCGCTGGAGCCGCGCCCTCGGTGAAGCTGCCGTCGCCCTCGTTCCAGAGCAGGGCGTTGGCGCGCGACGCGGTCACGTAGAGGTCCGTATCGCCGTCGAGGTCGAGGTCGCCCGCCACGCAGCCATTGCCCCGGACGGCGAGGTTCGCCCCGGACTCGGCGCTGACGTCGGCGAACTGGCCTTTCTCGTTGCGGAAGAGCGCGGTCTCCGGCAGACCGCCTGCCTCCCGCCAGCGACCGGCCTCGCGCTCGGCGTACGAGTTCACCACGAACAGGTCCAGCCAGCCGTCGTCGTCGTAGTCG
>JBOHAJ010000119.1:0-8556 GCA_050697715.1 Gaiellaceae bacterium | reverse complement strand
CGGGCTCTTCTGCGTGGGGCTTTTCCTGGCGGTCGTGACCTGGCTGAACGGCTCCGGCGGCGTCGCCGGGACGAAGGTCGACGAGGGGCTGGACGCGCTCGTCGGTTCGGCGCGGGTCGGCGTGCCGATCGTCCTCGTCGCGCTCGGCAGCCTCATGATCGCCCGGGCGTCCCTGGTAGACGTGAAGCCCTTCCGCACAGGCGTCGTCCTCGCCTGCTTCGGGGCGATCACGATGCTCGGCGGGGAACGGGGGGGAGCGGCGGGCGAGGTGCTCGACACCGTCTTCGGCCGCCTCGTCGGGAGCACGGGCACGTTCATCCTCGGCCTCTTCCTCCTGTGGGCGGGAGCGCTGCTCCTGACCGGAGCATCGCTCGGAGCGATCCTGCGCCGCTCGGCCAATGCCGCCCGCCAGACCGCCGCCGCCGCGCGCCGCACCGTCGACCTCGTGCGCATCCCGGCCGACGAGCCCTCCCCGCCGCCCCTCCTGACTCAGGCGCCGCCCGTCGACGGCGAGCAGGCTTATCCCGACGTCGTCACGGAGACGCCCGCCCAGCAGCCGGTCCTCCTCGACCAGCTCCGTTACGAGCCCGAGCAGGAGTCCGCGGAGCCGACGCCCGAGCCCACCCTCTTCGACCCTCCGACGAGCGAGCACGTTGGCTACCGGTTGCCCGACGCGGGCGTCCTCAGGCGCTCCCGCCCCCACGAGGGCCAGCCGGCCAAGGCGGCCGAACGCACTGCGGAGGCGCTTCTCCAGGCGCTCGCCAACTTCGGCATCGACGCCACCCTCGTTGGTCAGGTCGTCGGCCCGCGCGTCACCCGTTACGAGCTCCAGCTCGCCCCGGGCACGAAGGTCGGCAAGGTCGCCTCGCTGAAGGACGACCTCGCCTACGCACTTGCGACCACGGAGATCCGCATCCTCGCGCCCATCCCGGGGAAGCAGGCCGTCGGCGTCGAGGTGCCCAATCTCGCCCCGAACATCGTCACGCTCGGCGACATCTTCGACGAACTGCCCGCGGGCGCGAGCCCGCTCTCCGTCTGGCTCGGCAAGGACATCTCCGGCGCCTCGGTGTCGGCCGACCTCGCGCGCATGCCGCACATCCTCATCGCCGGCACAACCGGTTCCGGGAAGTCCGGTTGCATCAACACGATGCTCTGCTCCATCCTCCTGCGCGCCACCCCGGACGAGGTGCGCATGATCCTCGTCGACCCCAAGCGGGTCGAGCTCGGGCTCTACGAGTCGATCCCGCACTTGCTGACGCCGGTCGTCTCGAGCCCGAAGGTGGCCTCTGCCGTGCTCGCCAACATTCTGACGGAGATGGACCACCGCTACGAGCGTATGAGCCTCGCCCGCTCCCGCAACCTCCAGGAGCTGAACCGCGCCCTCGCCAAGCGCGGCGAGGCGACGCTCCCGCACCTCCTCGTCGTCATCGACGAGCTCGCCGACCTGATGATGGTCTCGCCGCAGGAGGTGGAGGACGCGGTCATCCGCCTGGCGCAGAAGTCGCGCGCCGTCGGCATCCATCTCGTGCTCGCGACGCAGCGCCCCTCCGTGGACGTGATCACGGGGATGATCAAGGCGAACGTCCCCTCGCGCATCGCGTTCGCGGTGTCGAGCCAGACGGACAGCCGCGTCATCCTCGACCAGGGCGGCGCCGAGAGCCTCCTCGGACAGGGCGACATGCTCTTCAAGCCCCTCGGCTCCTCGCGTCTCCAGCGCGATCATGGCGCCTTCGTCACCGAGGAGGAGATCGCCCTCGTCGTCGAGCAGTGCCGCACTCAGCGCGCGCAGGATCTGGACGAGTCGCTGCTCGAGGCGCCCGCGCCGGTGGGGCACGGGGAGGACGGCGACGAGGACTTCGACCCGGACGAGGACCCCCTCCTCGATCGCGCCGTCGAGGTCGTGGTCCAGACGCAGACAGCTTCCGTCTCCCTGCTCCAGAGGCGCCTGCGCGTCGGCTACACCCGCGCCGGCCGGCTGATCGACATGCTGGAGCGTCGCGGGATCATCTCGGGCTACGAGGGCTCGAAGCCTCGGCGGGTGCTGGTCGGCGAGGCCGAGCTCGAGCGCGTGCTTGCAGACGTTACGCCCTAACGTCTAACGTCTCGTCTCCCCGACCGTCCTAGAAATCGGCTCCCCGTACGGGGTAGCATCCGGCGACTCAACCGGACAGCATCTGGGCGAAAGAGGAGGTTCCGTGAAGATCAAGCGAAAGCTGCCGTGGGCGCTCTTGGCGCTGGTGCTCACGCTCGTGCTCGCGGCCGCCGCGGCGGGCTGCGGCGGCGACGACGAGGCCGAGACGACCCCGGCGGACACGGGCGCGGGGACCGAGCCGGCGGCCGAGGCGATCCAGGTCGGCCTCGTCACCGACATCGGCGGTCTCAACGACCGGGGCTTCAATTCCCTGGCCAACCAGGGCCTCGAGGACGCGAAGTCGCAGCTCGGCGTCGAGGGCCGCGTGCTCGAGTCGAAGTCCGACGCCGACTACATCCCGAACCTGTCGGAGCTCGGTGAGGGAGGGTTCGACCTCATCATCTCGGTCGGCTTCCTGATGACGGACGCGACCGCGCAGGCCGCGCCGGAGTTCGCCGACGCGAAGTTCGCGATCGTCGACTCGGCCTTCGACCCGGCGATCCCGAATGCGCAGGGCCTCCTCTTCAAGGAGCAGGAGACGGGCTGCCTCGTCGGCGTGGTCGGTGCCCTGATGTCCGAGAGCGGGACGATTTCCACGGTCGGCGGCCAGAAGATCCCGCCGGTCGACCGCTTCATCGCCGGCTACCAGGCCTGCGCGAAGGAGGTCCGGCCGGACATCCAGCTCCTGAACGCCTACTCCCAGGAGTTCGTCGACCAGGCGCCGTGCAAGGAGATCGCGCTCGATCAGATCTCCAAGGGCTCCGACGTCGTCTTCCAGGTGGCGGGCGGCTGCGGGCTCGGCGCCCTCGACGCCGCCAAGCATGAGGGCGTCTGGGGGATCGGCGTGGACGCCGACCAGGCCTTCCTCGGCGACCACATCCTCACGAGCGCGCTCAAGCGGGTGGACGTCGCGGTGTTCAAGACCATCGAGGCCGTCCAGAACGGCACCTTCGCGGGCGCGGGCGTGACGTCGTTCGGCCTCGCGGAGGAGGGCGTCGGCCTCGGCAAGGTCAGCCCCGAGGTACCGCAGGAGATCCTCGACCAGGTCGAGGCGATCCAGCAGCGCATCCTGAGCGGCGAGCTCCAGCTTCCGGAGACCGTCGAGTAAGGAAGAAGCAGAACGAGGGGCGGGCTTCGTGCCCGCCCCTCGTCCGTCTTAGACTTCCGCCGAATGGCCGACGCCCCTCTCCTCGAGCTCAAGGGGATCACGAAGCGGTTCCCAGGCGTGGTCGCGAACGACCAGGTGGACTTCGACCTGGCGAAAGGGGAGGTCCACGCCCTCCTGGGCGAGAACGGGGCGGGCAAGTCGACGCTCATGAACATCCTCTACGGGCTCTACCACCCGGACGAGGGCGAGATCCGGCTGAACGGCAAGGCCGCCCGCATCTCCTCCCCGCGGGGAGCGATCGACCTCGGAATCGGGATGGTGCACCAGCACTTCATGCTCATCCCCGTCATGACGGTCGCGGAGAACATCGTGCTCGCCGTGGAGCCCTCGCGCGGCCCTCTCCTCGACCTCGAGGCCGCCGAGCAACGGGTCGGTGAGATCTCGAAGCAGTTCGGCCTCGCCGTCACCCCGCAGGCCCGGATCGAGGCGATCACGGTCGCGCAGCAGCAGCGCGTCGAGATCCTGAAGGCGCTGTACCGGAACGCCGAGATCCTCATCCTCGACGAGCCGACCGCAGTGCTCACGCCCCAGGAGGCGCAGGAGCTCTTCCAGGTCATCCGCTCCCTCAAGGAGGAGGGGAAGTCCATCATCTTCATCACCCACAAGCTTGGCGAGGTGCTCGAGATCGCCGATCGGATCACCGTCCTCCGGCGCGGCAAGACGGTCGAGACCGTCCCCCGGGAGGGAGCGACCGAGGAGGGCCTCGCCCGCCTGATGGTCGGTCGCGAGGTGCTCCTGCGCGTGGAGAAGAAGCCCGCCGACCCCGGAGAGCCGCTCTTGGTCGTGGAAGACCTGAGGGTTTTCGACGACAGGGGCTTGCCGGCCTGCCGAGGGATCTCGCTCGAAGTTCGAGCCGGGGAGATCGTCGGGATCGCCGGCGTGGACGGAAACGGCCAGACGGAGCTGATCGACGCCCTCACCGGCTTGCGCGCCGTCGCCGGCGGACACATCCGGGTAGGCGGTAAGGACGTGACCGGCTCGAGCGCCCGGGACCACCTCGACGCGGGCGTCGGCCATATCCCGGAGGACCGGCAGGTCCGTGGGCTCGTGCTCGACTTCACGCTCGCCGAGAACATCGCCCTGCACGATTACCGCGAGGAGCCCGACTCGCGGTGCGGCTGGCTCTATCCGGGGCGCATGGTCGCCCGTGCGCGCAGGCTCCTGAAGGAGTTCGACGTGCGGGGCGGAGGTCCGCAGACGCTGGCCGGCTCGCTCTCGGGCGGGAACCAGCAGAAGGTTGTCGTCGCGCGCGAGGTCTCGCGCGATCCGCGTGTCCTCGTGGCCGCGCAGCCCACGCGCGGGCTCGACGTCGGCGCGATCGAGTTCGTCCACCGCCGGCTCGTGCAGGAGCGCGACGAGGGCCGCGCCATCCTGCTCATCTCGTTCGAGCTCGACGAGATCCTCTCCCTCTCCGACCGTGTCCTCGTCGTCTACGAGGGCGAGATCGTGGCCGAGTACTCGCCGGACGTCTCGGAGGAGGAGATCGGCATCGCCATGACAGGCGGGCGGCGCGAGAAGCCCGCGGCGTGAGATGACCCAGGCGCCCGAACCGGAAGAAGGCGCGACCACCCTCGCGGGGGCGCTGTCGTTCTACGAGAGGGCCGGCGGCCTCCTCGTCCCCGTCGCAGCCACGATCCTCGCCTTCTTCGTCGGAGGCCTCGTCGTCCTCGCCACGGGGAGCAACCCCCTCAGCGCCTACAAGGCGATCTTCGACGGCACGGGGCTCAACTGGTTCCTCCCCTGGGTGATGGGCGACGAGCGCCGCGCGGCCGCCGGCGACCTTCAGCAGACGCTGATCATCACCACGCCGCTCATCCTCACGGCGCTCGCGGTTGCGTTCGCCTTCCGCTGCGGCATGTTCAACATCGGCGGCCAGGGGCAGTACTGGGTCGGGCTGATCGCGGCCCTCTACGTCGGGCTCCACCTCGACGGGCTCCCGCTCGGCGTCCACGTCGCGCTCGCCGCCCTCGCCTCCATCGGCGCGGGATTCGTCTGGGGCGGCATCGCGGGCTTCCTCAAGGCGACCGTCGGGGCGCACGAGGTCATCTCCACGATCATGCTCAACTGGATCGCCATCTGGACGGGGCGATGGCTCGTCGAGCTCGGCGGGCCCCTCCAAGGGGACGAGCCGTCCGTCCCGCGCTCGAACGACATCGCCGACTCGGCGAAGCTTTCCGAGGTCTGGAACTGGGGTGCGCTCCAGCCTCTGCACGCGGGCATCTTCATCGCCCTCTTCGCGCTCGTCGTCTACCACTTCCTGCTCAACCGGACGACGCTCGGCTACGAGGTGCGCGCAGTCGGCTTCAACCCGGAGGCGGCCCGCTACGGCGGCATCTCCGTCGGCAAGAACTACTTCCTCGCCCTGGCCATCTCGGGCGGCTTCGCCGGGCTCGCCGGGGCCATGGACGTCCTCGGCTGGCGCTTCCACATCGCCGAGAACGACTTCCCGATCGGGAGCGTGGGCTTCATCGGGATCGCCGTCGCTCTCCTCGGTCGGAACAAGGCCGTCGGGATCCTCTTCGCCGCGCTCCTCTTCGGCGCGCTCCAGGTGGGAACGTCGCCGCGCCAGCTCGATCCGGACGTCTTCAACCCGGAGCTCGCAACGAACCTGGCCACGCTCATCCAGGCGCTCATCATCCTCTTCGTCGGCGCCGAGCTCCTCATCGTCTACCTGTGGGCTGCGCGCAAGCGACTCCCCTTCGCCGGGCCGCGCGGGGTCGAGCCCGAGTTAAAGTCATGAGCGTCGCTCGCCTTCAGCTCGCTCGAAAGCCAAGGTTTGGCCTATGAGCGTCGCCCGCGCCCCGCTTCCCTCCGAGCAGCTCCGCCGCGCGACCACCCCGCGGTCGATCGCGATCCTGGGCATCGTGCTGGGAATCCTTGCCTTCTGGCTCGCGCTCCCTCCCTTCACGTCACGGGCGCTCGGCGTTCCCCTCGTGGCCGGCATCGCCGCTGCCCTGGCCGCGCTCTGGGCCCTCTTCCGCGAGGAGAAGCGCCTCGGCTGGTGGGCGCTGGGTGTGGCGGTCGTGGGGACGGCCGGAGCGCTCTGGCTCCAGGGCCGCGAGCAGGAGTCGATCGAGGCGGTGTTCGGCACCGGGCTCCTGGCGGCCACGCTCCGCGCCGCGACACCGCTCGCCTTCGCGGCGATCGGCGGCATCTTCTCCGAGCGCTCCGGCGTCGTGAACATCGGGCTCGAGGGGATGATGCTCACGGGCGCCTTCTTCGGCATCGCCGTCGTCGGCTGGACGGGACAGTGGGAGCTCGGGATCTTCGCCGCGATGGCCGCGGGAGGGACCCTGGCGCTGATCCACGCCTTCTTCTCCATCCATCTCCGGGCCGACCAGATCGTCAGCGGCACGGCGATCAACTTCATCGCGCTCGGGGCGACCGGCTACCTGTTTCGCTCGATTTACGGCCAGCGCGGCACGCCCGAGCTCGAGGAGCGGATCCCGGAGCTCTCGGTGCCGGGGCTCCGCGACATCCCCTTCGTCGGGGACGTCGTCGGCGAGATGAACCTCCTGATCTGGATGGCGATCCTGCTCGTCCTCGTCGCGTGGGTCGTGCTCTTCAAGACCCCGATCGGGCTTCGCCTCCGCTCCGTCGGGGAGCACCCCAAGGCGGCCGAAACGGTCGGGATCTCCGTCTTCAAGATCCGCTACGCGGCAGTCGTCACGTCGGGGATGCTGGCCGCGCTCGGCGGCGCCTATTTGTCCTTCGGCTTCGGCGGCGCCTTCAACGAGAACCTGACCATCGGGAAAGGCTTCATCGGGCTCGCGGCGATGATCGCCGGCAACTGGCGCCCCTTCCCGACCTTCGTCATCTGCCTCCTCTTCGGTTTCTCGGAAGGACTCGCCCGCGGCCTCCAGGACGAAGCGGACATCTCGGCCAACCTGTTGCGCACGCTGCCGTACGTGCTCACGCTGATCGCGCTCGTCGGGATCATCGGGCGCTCGCGCCCGCCGGCCGCGGTCGGGCGACCGTACGTCAAGCAGTAGCGGTAACCTGGGGCGATGCTGGTGGGGAACGCCAAGCCCGCCTGGGCATCCGTCACGGCGCTGCTCGCGCTCGGCGTCTTCGGCGCCACCGCGGGGGCCGTGCGTTACTACGACGAGATCCGCCTCGACCACGCGCTCGTCGCCGTGCCGCTCGCGCTCGTGCTCGCGCTCGCCTCGCTCTTCCTCTCTCGGCGTGCGCGGATCGAGCACAAGCGCACGCTCGGCCGTGTGGGAAGCAGTGGCCTCATCGCGCTGAGCCGCTTCCTCGGAACCGTGGCAACGCTGATCTCGGTAACGGCCGCCCTCTCGCTCGCGGTGTTCGCCGTGCTGCTGCTCGTGCTCGACTAAAGAACCCGATTCACAATGAGGCCTGTGCCGCTGGCGCACGCTGGACGGCGCGATGCGTCGTCCTCGGTCGCGCCCATATCTCTTCGATATGGGCGCTCCTTGCGTCCTAGCCTCACACCGACCATCGCACGCCAGCGACGAGGCCCCATCATGAAACGAGTTCTCAGCCGATTCGGGCGGAGTAAGGCGCCGCCGCTAGAATCAGGGGCCGCGTGTTCGAGATCGGCAACAGCCTGCGAGAAGCTCGCCTGCGGCAGGGTCTCGACCTCCCCCGGATCGAGGCGGACACGAAGATCCGGGCCAAGTACCTCCGGGCGCTCGAGGAGGAGAGCTTCGAGGTGCTCCCGGCCGAGACCTATGTGAAGGGTTTCCTGCGCGCCTACGCTGAATACCTCGGCCTCGACGGGCAGCTCTACGTGGACGAGTTCAACTCGCGCTTCACGACCGCGGAGGAGCCGCTGGCCGCTCCCTCGAAGCGGCCGAGGCCGCGCCCACGGGCCATCGAGTCGAACTTCGTGGTCGTCGCGCTCGCCGGGATCGTCGCCGTGACCGTCCTCGTCGTCCTGGCGGCCGCGGAGCTGGGTGACGACGGGCCCGCAACGCCGCCGTTCGTTCCCTCGACTCCGACGACCACCGCCGCGGAGTCGCCCACGACGACCGCGGCGGAGCCTGTTGCGCCGAAGCCTCGCAAGGCGAAGCTCGTCCTCACCGCCGTGAACGGAGACTGCTGGCTGGAAGTCCGGGTCGGGTCCGTCTCCGGTCAGACGCTCTACGCCGGGACGCTCGAGCTCGGCCAGACCCAGCGCTTCGTCAGGAAACGGCTCTGGATCAGCCTGGGGAATCCGGCCAATCTCCAGGTCACGCTCAACGGCAAGGTCGTCCGCGACTTCCCGACCGCCTCTGCGGTTGTCGTCGTC
>JBOHAJ010000118.1:0-3305 GCA_050697715.1 Gaiellaceae bacterium | reverse complement strand
GAGCAAGCACGCGTCCGTCCCGCCGCCATCGAAGCGATAGCCGCCGAACACGCCACCCTCCGAGGTGCGGACGAACTCCATGTGGAAGGTCTCCGCGGGCTCGGGCAGCGAGGCCAGCCACACCGCGACCGCCGGGCCGTCCTCCACCTCGCGATCGCCGCCCACAACCGTCTCGGCGACGCAGCCGATCACCCGCCCGGGCCCGGCCTCGGCGCGAAGGGCCTCCGACGCGGCTTCGGCGGAGAAGGCGTGGTCCCGCGAGACGCAAAGCACGGCGAGCGAGACCTCGTTCTCGCCGAGCCCGATCAGGGCCTCCCTCGCGGCCTGCCCCGCGGCCTTCGCCGGATCGGGGTCGGTCGAGAGCGCCGCGCCGATCCTCATCTCCTCGACCCTACACGGTGGTCTCGCTCGGCCGCCCCCCGTCCCGTCGGGAGCGGATCGACCGTGGCGAGGGGTCCGAGGTCGACGTCGACGAGGAGGCCGGCAACTTCTTCGTCGACGAGCGGTACCGGCGTAAACGGCCCGACTGGACCTACGACGACGCCGAGCCAGATCCCTGATGTGCGGCAGAGAGCGCGCGCTCGACGAGCTCGGCCTGCTCCTTCTTGTGGAGCGTCAGGCTGCCGGTCGCCGGGCTCGAGCTCGCGGGCCGAGCGACGATGCGCGCCTCGACGCCGAGCCGCTCGCGGAGGTTCCGGACGACGTACCGGGCGGCGCCCATGTTCTCCGGCTCCTCCTGGGCCCACACGAGCTCGGCTCCCGGGAACCGCTCGATCTGTTCCTTCAGCGCGTCGGCCGGGAAAGGAGCGCACTCCTCCAGGCGGATCAGCGCGACGTTCGCCCGTTCCTTCCGCCGTTCCGCGAGCTCGTAGAAGAGCTTGCCCTGGCAGACGATCACGCGTGCCGCTTCCGCCGGCGGCTCTGGATCGGGTAGGACCGGCCGGAACGCGCCCGAGACGAGGTCCTCGGTTCGGGCGGCGGCCTCGGCCGAACGGAGCAGCGACTTCGGCGTGAGCACGACCAGCGGCTTGCGGACGTCTCGGAGGGCCTGCCGCCGCAGGAGGTGGAAGTACTGGTCGGCCGATGAGGGGACCGTCACCTCGATGTTGTCGTCGGCAACGAGCTCGAGGAAGCGCTCCAGGCGGGCGCTGGAATGCTCGGGGCCCTGGCCCTCGAAGCCGTGCGGCAGCAGCAGGACGAGGCCGCTCGCCTGCGCCCACTTGTCCTCGGCCGCGACGACGTACTGGTCGACGATCACCTGGGCGCCGTTCACGAAGTCGCCGAACTGCGCCTCCCACAGCACGAGCGCGTTCGGATCGGCAACGGAGTAGCCGTACTCGAACCCGACGGCCGCGAACTCGGACAGGAGGCTGTCGTAGACGAACGCCCGGCCCTGGCGCTCGTCGAGGTGCTGGAACGGCAGGTACTCCTCGCCGGTCTCCTGGTCGACGAGCACGCCATGTCGCTGGCTGAAAGTGCCCCGCCGCGTGTCCTGCCCGGTGAGCCGCACGGTCGTCCCCTCGAGCAGCAGCGTCCCGAACGCGAGCGCCTCGGCGAGGCTCCAGTCGACACGATCCTCCTCGAGCGCCGAACGTCTCCGCTCGAGCCCCTGTACCAGCTTCGGGTGGGCGTGGAACCCGTCCGGCAGCGAGGTGAGCGCGCGCACGATCCGATCGAGCTGCTCGCGCGGGACGCCGGTCCGGATCGGCGCCGGCCGTACCGGCTCGGGTTCGCGACGTTCGACGGTCGGCACCGCGGGCTGCTGCTCGCGGGTCTCTTCGAAGGCCTGCTGGAGACGCTCCGAGTACTCCTGCAACGCGCGTTCGGCCTCTTCGATCGGCAGGTCGCCGCGGTTCACGACCATCTCGGTGTAGCGCCTGCGAACCGAGCGCAGCTCCTCGATCCGCCGGTACATCAGCGGCTGGGTGAACGAGGGCTCGTCCGTCTCGTTGTGTCCCCACCGCCGATAGCACCACATGTCGATCACGACGTCCTTGCCGAACTCCTGACGGAAGGCGAACGCCAGACGCGCGGCGCGGACGCACGCCTCGGGGTCGTCCCCGTTCACGTGGAGGATGGGCGCCTGGATCGTCTTCGCCACGTCGCTCGCGTACAGGCTCGAGCGCCCGTGCTCGGGCGCCGTCGTGAATCCGAGCTGGTTGTTCACGATGACGTGAACCGTGCCGCCGGTCTGATAGCCGGGGAGCTGCGAGAGGTTCAACGTCTCGGCGACGACGCCCTGCCCGGCGAACGCCGCCTCGCCGTGGATCAACAGCGGGAGCACAGGGGCGTCGTCCTGTCGGTCGAGCAGGTCCTGCTTGGCCCGAGCCATCCCCTCCACGACCGGGTCGACCGACTCGAGGTGGCTCGGGTTGGAGGCGAGCGTGAGGGCGATCTCCCGGCCGGCGCGCGACGTGTGCCTGCCTCCCGCCCCGAGGTGGTACTTCACGTCCCCGGTCCCCTCGACCGACTGCGGATCAAGGTGTCCCTCGAACTCGCGGAATATCTGGCCGTAGCTCTTGCCGATGACGTTCGCGAGGACGTTCAGCCGTCCGCGGTGCGTCATGCCGAGCACCGCCTCCGACAGGCCGGCGTCGGCCGCGCCGTCGAGCAGCGTGTCGAGGATCGGGATCAAGCTCTCGGCGCCTTCGAGCGAGAACCGTTTGTGCCCCACGTACTTCGTGTGCAGGAAGCGCTCGAGCGCCTCGGCCTCGTTCAGCTTGCGCAGGATCTGCCGCCGGTCCTCCGCGTCGAGGTCCTCGCGGCGCCCCTCGACCCGCTCCTGGATCCACGTCTTCTGCTCGGGCTCCTGGATGTGCATGTACTCGACCGCGAGCGTTCCCGTGTACGCGTCGCGCAGGACGTCCCAGATCTCCGAGAGCGTCGCCTCGGCCGATCCGGCGAGGCCGCCGGAGACGAAACGGCGGTCGAGGTCCCAGATCGTGAAGCCGAGGTTCGCCGGGTCGAGCTCGGGATGCGTGGGCGGTGGAACGACTGCGAGCGGGTCGAGGTCCGCGATCAGATGACCGCGGACGCGGTAGTTGTTGATGAACTGGAGCACTCGCGCCTGCTTCTCGCGCGCGGCCAGCGAGTCCTCGGCGGGGCGCTCGTCGGCGGTCCAGTGGATCGGGCGGTACGGCATGCCGAGCGCGCCGAAGACCTCGCCGTAGAAGTCGTGCTCGCCGAGGAGCAGCTCGTGGACGCGCCCGAGGAACTCCCCGCTCTCGGCGCCCTGGATCACGCGGTGGTCGTAGGTGCTGGTCAGCGTCACCACCTTGGAGATCCCGAACTCGGCGAGCGTGCGA
>JBOHAJ010000117.1:0-4890 GCA_050697715.1 Gaiellaceae bacterium | reverse complement strand
GCCTCGGCCTCCGCCGCGTCGGCCGCCTCGGCCGGTGGAGGCATCAGCCTGGCCGCCTCCCTCACGGCCAAGCTCGTGGCGGCGCCTGTCGCCGCCAAGGTCGCCGCCGCGACGGTCGCCGCTTCCGTCGCAGTCACCGGCGCCGCGGTCGCTCCCGCCGCGCGCGTTGCCCTTGCCCGGGAAGAGGGCACGCCCGTGCGGGAGGCGCTGCCGCAGCCCGCGGCGCCGGAGACCGGGCGGCGTTCGGGAACCGTCGCCCCACCCGAGCGACCCTTCTCTGCCGGAGACGCCCCTCTCGCGGCCGAACCTGTTCCCGAGGAGTGGGACTGGGACTCCTTCGGCTGGAACGAGCCGCCCGAGGAGCCCGCCGGCGAGGAGCCGCCCGCCGAGGCGCTCCCGCCCGAGGAGGCGTCCCACGAGGAGCCTCTGCCGGACAAGCCCTCGGCCGACGAGCCCCCTCCTGAGGAGGCTCCCGCCGAGGAGCCGCTGCCCGAGTCCGAGCTCGGCCTCCAGCCCCAGCCCGAGCCGGATCCGGGCGTCTGGGAGGAGCCGGTGCTCGAGGAACCGGCTCCCGAGGCCGATCCGAGCGCCCCTCAGTAGCCAGTGCCCCGCCGATAATGGGCGCGTGCGCCTGAACGCCTACCTTGCGCGCGCCGGCGTCGCGTCGCGGCGCCGGGCGGAGGAGCTCATCCGCGCCGGACGCGTGCGCGTGAACGGCGAGGTCGCCGGGCTGGTCACGTTCGTCGAGGAGGGCGACCGCGTCGAGGTGGACGGAAGTCCGATCGCGCCCGAGCAGCTCGCCTACGTGCTCCTGCACAAGCCGGCGGGCGTCGTGACCACCGCCCGCGACCCTCAGGGGCGCCCGACTGTCGTCGGCCTCGTCGGGCACGAGCGGCGGATCGTTCCAGTGGGACGGCTCGACGTCGACACGACGGGCGCGCTCGTCCTCACCAACGACGGGCAGCTCGCACACCGGCTCATGCACCCGCGCTACGAGGTGGACAAGGTGTATGAGGTCGAGGTGGAGGGAAGACCCACGGGCGAGGTGCTCGGCCGCCTCGCGGAGGGAGTCGACCTCGAGGACGGGCGCACCGCGCCCGCCCAGGTGCGCCGTCTCGGCCCGTCGCGCCTCCAGCTCACCCTGCACGAGGGTCGCAAACGTCAGGTGAGGCGCATGTGCGACGCGGTCGGCCATCCCGTGCGGCGCCTGCACCGGAGCGTCTACGCCGGCCTCACGCTGGGCGGCCTCGCCCCCGGCGAGTGGCGCGAGCTCGCGCCCGAGGAGGTGGACCGGCTCCGCGCCGCTACACGCCGCCCGCCCGCGTCCAGGGCCAGGGCGTCGTCTGCGTGAAGGTCACCTCCTCGACGTACAGGAGCCGGAAGAGACGGTCGAGCAGGGACTGCCGCCGCTCGTCGACGAGGACCCAGGCCTTGGCGAGGAGCCCGCTGCCCGCGGTCACGAACGAGATCGTGATCACGATCTCCTCGAAGCGGGAGTACCCTCGGAGCGGCTCGCTCGCAAAGACCGTGTAGGCGTTGTTCGCCGCGGCCGCAAGCAGGAAGGCGAGGCACGCTCGCGGCACGGCACGAGCGAGGCTCGGCGGCCGGCCTGTGTTCGACTGGACGAGCTCGATGTCCAGCGCCCGCATCCCGAGCGTTGACCCGGTTCGCCAGTAGAAGGCGAAGTACGCGACCACGGGTGTGACGACCACGAGCTGGGAAAGCAGCTTGACCGCGGTGCTCGGGAAGACCTGGAACACGCCCGCCACGATCGAGGTGACGAGGAAGACGACGAAGCAAATCGTCCAGTCGATCGCGCCCGCCCCCAGGCGGCGTAGCGGGCTGGGGTAGGTCGCCGTGTAGGAGCCGTCGGGCGCCAGGTATTTCACGCTGGCGTGACGAAACCGACGCGCTCGTGCGCGAGCGCCAGGGTCTCGGCCGCGATGCCGTGCGCCTTCTCGGCCCCCTGGGAGAGGATCGTCACCAGGCGGTCCGGCTGGCCCCGGAGCTCGCCGTAGCGCAGGCGGACCGGATCGAGCAGCTGCACGACCGCCTCCGCGACCTGCTCCTTGAACGCGCCGTAGCCCTCGCCGTCGTAGCGGGCCTCGACGGCGTCGGGCGCCTGGCCGGTGGCTGCAGCCATGATCTCGATCAGGTTCGTGATCCCGGGCTTCGTCTCGGAGCGGACGATGTCCTTGCCCGAGTCGGTGACCGCCGAGCGGAGCTTGCGCCGCACGACGTCCGGCGGGTCGAGGACGCGCAGGATGCCGAGCTCGGAGCTCTCGGAGGTGGACATCCGCTTGGTCGGCTCCTGGAGGTCCATGATCTTCGCGCCGACCTCGGGGAAGGTGCCCTCCGGCACCGTGAACGTCTCCCCGAAGCGCTGGTTGAAGCGCTGCGCGAGGTCGCGGGCGAGCTCGAGGTGCTGGCGCTGGTCCTCTCCGACCGGGACCACGTCGGTCTGGTAGAGGAGGATGTCGGCCGCCTGGAGCACCGGGTAGGTGAGGAGGCCGACGGAGAAGCTCTGCTGGGCCGCGGCGCGCTCGCGGAACTGCGGCATGCGCCGGAGCTCGCCGAAAGGCGTGAAGCACTCGAGCACCCAGGCGAGGCGCGGATGCTCGGGGACGTGGCTCTGCACGAAGAGCGTGCAGCGATCCGGGTCGAGGCCCGAGGCGATCAAGAGCGCGGTGAGGTCGAGCGTGGACTCGCGCAGCTCCTCGGGGTCCTTGGGCAGGAAGGTGATGGAGTGGAGGTCGACGATGGGGTAGAAGCAATCCGCTTCGTCCTGCTGCTCCACCCAGCGACGGATGGCCCCGAGGTAGTTGCCGAGGTGCTTCGCGCCGGTCGGCTGGATGCCGGAGAGGACACGCATTGACCGGCGATTATCGCAAGTAGACTCAGAAGCAGATGGCCGTCACCGGCTCCCCCGAGCTTCTGATCATCATGCACGCGGACGCGACGCCCGAGCAGGTGGACGACGTCGTGGCGCGGCTGGCGGAGGCGGGGGCGGACGCGCACGTGACACCTGGGCGTGAGGCGACGGTGATCGGCGCGATCGGCGATCGCGAGCTCCTCGCCACGCTGCCGCTCGAGGGTTTCCCCGGGGTCGACCAGGTGCTGCCCATCCTGAAGCCGTACAAGCTCGTCTCCCGGGAGATCTCGCCCGACCCGACGGTGATCGAGGTGCGCGGGCGCCGGATCGGCGACGGCTACTTCGGCCTGATCGCGGGGCCGTGCACGGTCGAGTACCGGGAGCAGACGCTCGAGACCGCGTGGGCGGTGACGCGCGCCGGGGCGACGATGCTCCGCGGCGGCGCCTTCAAGCCGCGCACGTCGCCGTACGCCTTCCAGGGGCTGGGCGTGGACGGCCTCAAGATCCTCGAGGAAGCGCGGGCGGAGACCGGCCTTCCCCTGGTGACGGAGCTGATGGACCCGCGCCATGTGGAGGCGGTGACGGAGACCGCGGACGTGATCCAGATCGGCGCACGCAACATGCAGAACTTCACCCTGCTGTCGGAGGTCGGGCGGGCGGACAAGCCGGTGCTGCTCAAGCGCGGGCCCTCGGCCTCCATCGAGGAGCTGCTCATGGCCGCCGAGTACGTCGTCAGAGAAGGAAACTCGAAGGTGATCCTCTGCGAGCGAGGCATCCGTACGTTCGAGCGGGCGACCCGCTTCACCCTCGACATCGGCGCCGTCCCGGTGCTGAAGGCTGAGACGCACCTGCCGGTGATCGTGGATCCCTCGCACGCGGCCGGGCGGCGCGATCTCGTGCTCCCGCTGGCGCGCGCAGCAGTCGCGGCCGGGGCGGACGGCATCATCGTGGAGGTGCACCCGGCCCCCGAGCACGCGCTCTGCGACGGGCCGCAGCAGATCCCCGCCGCCGAGTTCGCGGAGTTCGCCGGCGAGATCCGCGAGCTCGCCGCCCTCATGGGCAAAGTGATTGGCTGAGCCCCGAAAAGTGCTGGCGCATTTTTCGGGGAGATGAAACGCCTCGCCATTGTGGGCACCGGCTTGATCGGCGCCTCTGTTGGTCTCGCGGCCAAGCGTGCTGGGATCGAGAGTGTGTCCGGGTACGACCCAGATCCGGAGGCGCTCGCGCTCGCCGCCGAGCGCGGGGCGCTGGACGAGCCGGCCGGCAGCCTCGTGGAGGCCGTCGAGGAAGCTGAGCTCGCGGTCGTGGCCACGCCGGTGGCGACGCTCGAGTCGGAGGTGGAGGGGGTGCTCGACGCGGCCGGGGGCGGCTGCACCGTGACCGACGTGGGCTCCACGAAAGCCAGGATCTGCGCGGCGGTCGCCGACCGCGTGCGCTTCATCGGCGGGCACCCGGTCTGCGGCTCGGAGGCGCGCGGCGCCGAGCACGCCAGCGGCGAGCTCTTCCAGGGTGCGACGTGGTTCCTGACGCCGCTCGCGGGTACGGATGCAGAGCGCTACCGACTCGTCCACGGGTTCGTCTCCGACCTCGGCGCGACCCCGGTCGCCATCGATCCGGACACGCACGACCGGCTGGTCGCGGTGACGAGTCATCTGCCGCACGCGCTCGCGAACATGCTCGTCAACCAGGCCGGGTCGACTCGAATCGAGCGCCACGATCCGCTGCTCGCCGCGGGTGGCTCGCTCCGGGACATGACCCGCGTCGCCGGCTCGAACCCGCGCATCTGGGTCGACATCTTCCTCGAGAACGCGGGGGCGATCACCCAGAGCCTGAGCGATTTTCGCGGCCGCATCGAACAGCTCGAGTCGGCGCTGGCCGCCGGCGACGCCGGCTATCTCGCGCGCTGGATCGGCGAGGCCGCGGGCAACCGGCGGCGGATGCTCGAGAGCGCGTATCCCGACCCGGAGACGCTGCACCAGCTGCGCGTGCACGTGCCCGACCGACCGGGTGTCCTGGCA
>JBOHAJ010000116.1:0-6357 GCA_050697715.1 Gaiellaceae bacterium | reverse complement strand
TAGACGTACATCGTGAAGCCGGAGCAGTCGAACCCGGTCTCCGGCGAGGAGCCGCCCCACTGGTAGGGGATGCCGAGGTACTGCATGGCGATGCCGACGACCCCGCCGTAGCGCGAGGGAGGGGCGCCGGTGGGCCCGACCGGCGTGCTCAGCCGCTGACGCGCCTGGGACTCCAGCCGGCGCTGGCGCTCGCGCTCCGCCGCCTGGAGCTCGGCGATCTGGTCCTTGATCGAGGAGAGGAGGCGCTGGCGCTCGGCGAGCTTCCCCTCGATCGCCTGCCGGTGCGCTGCGCGCTCGGCGACGAGCTGCTCCTGCTTCGCCCGCGCTCGCTCGAGCTCGGCCTCGCGCCGCTTCACCTCGGCGCGGAAGTTGCGCACCTCCCCGATGATGCGCGCGTCCTGACCCGAGACCCGGTTCGCCGTGTCGATGCGGTCGAGGAGCTCGTCCAGGCTTGTCGCGCCGAGCAGAACCTCCAGGACGTCCGTCTCCCCTGAGACGTAGAGCTGGACGAGCCGGGCGTCGAGGTTCTCCCGCGCCGTGGAGAGGTTGGCACGAGCGATCCGGAGCCGACGCTGGTTGTCGATCTGCTCCGCGCGAATGCGATCGAGCTCGACCTGCGCCGCGTTGTAGGCCTCGACCGCGAGCCCGAGGTCGGCGTCGAGCTGCTGGATCTGCGAGAGGACCTGCTGCGCCTCGGTCTGCTTCGACTCGACCGCCGAGGGAGCCGGCGTCGCAGGGGTTGCCAGCGGAAGCAACGCCAGGAAGCAGAGAGGGACGAGGAGCGCGTGTCTCTTCGCGGGTCGCATGGCTAGCTCCGGCTACGTGGAACCGGCGCTGTTCCTGGGCTGGGCGCCGTCACGAGAGCGGGAGCCTAGCAAGGCCTTGGGACGGCGGCAAACGGAAGGCCGCGCTTTCGACGCCTCGCGCCGCGGGTCGGCAGAGGCTCATGTTAGGGTGGTCGGTTCGTGCGCGCGGGTTCCACAGGCCGTCGGACTCGTCTCGCAGCGACGGGGGCGTTTCTCACCGTCGCGCTCCTTCTCTCGGCGGGGGCGCGGGCGGACGATCCCGGTGCGCTGCGCGGCGAGGCGGAGCGGCGCCGGGAGGCCAATGCCGGTCTCGCCACCCAGGCGCAGCAGGCCCTCCTCGATCTCTACTCTCTCGAGAGCCGGCTGGGAAGGGCCGAACGGCGACTGGCCGGGTTGCGCGACCGGCAGGCGGACGTCGAGCGCCGGGCCGACTCGGCGCGCGCGCAGCTCGAGATCGCCCGCGGAGACCTCCGGGCGGCCGAGCGACAGCTCGCTGCCCGCCTCCAGACACTCTACGTCGAGGGGGAGGTGGACCCTCTCGCCGTCCTCCTGGGCGCCGAGTCGCTCGACGAGGCGCTCGACGCCCTCGACGGCCTCGATCGACTGGCCACGCAGGACAGCTCGATCGTCGCGCAGGTGAGGACGGCGAGGCGCGCGCTCCAGGCCTCCGTCCGCGAGCTGGCCGAGCGCCGGGCCGAGCTTCGCGACCTCGTGGCCGACGCACAGGGGACGCGCGACGCTCTCGTCGCGGCGCGCGCCGAGCGGGCCTCGTACCTCGCCTCGCTCCGCGGCCGGCAGGCGTTCAACAGCGCACGGGTCGCCGATCTCCTCGCCAAAGCGGCTGCCGCGCAGGGGCGCGCGGCCGAGATCGAGAGCTCGCCCGTGCCCGCCCCGGCTCCCGCGAAGGGGAAACGACTGACCGTCTCTTCGACCGGCTACTGCCTGGTGGGAACGACGTCGACGGGCGTGCCCACGAGCTGGGGCGTAGTCGCAGTCGACCCGTCGGTCATCCCGCTCGGGACGAAGATGTTTGTTCCCGGCTACGGTGAAGGGGTTGCCGCCGACACGGGCTCGGCGGTGCAGGGCGCGATGATCGACCTTTGGTTCCCGAGCTGCGAGCAGGCGCTCGGCTGGGGCCGGCGCGTCGTCACGATCACGTTGCACTAGTGCCCCTCCAGGCAATACACGCCTGTTTCTGACCCGCGATCACGCGGCGCCAGAGACCACCCTCCTCCTTACCAAGGCTCTCTAGCCTTGGCTGCGGACGAGTGCAGCCTCTGGCTTGGTGCTCGCGACCCAGAAACGGGGCAGCATTACCTGAAGGGGCACTCGCCACCAGCCGGCGTTTCTCTAGAATCCTCTCGTCACCCGGCGGCCAGAGGAGGGGGGCTTTACGCCCGTCGAGCAGAGCACACACTCGGCGAAGCACCTCGAGGAGCTGCGCGTGCTCCTCGTGGACGACCACGACCTCTTCCGCACGGGGCTCCGCTCGCTTCTGGAGGAACAGGGGCTCAACGTCGTGGGCGAGGCGGAGAACGGCAACGTCGCCCTCGGGCTCGTAGGGGAGCTCGCGCCCGACGTGGTGATCATGGACCTGAAGATGCCGGGGCTCGGCGGCGTGGAGACGACGCAGAGGATCATCGCCTTCGCGCCGCTGACGCGCGTGGTCGTCCTCACCATCTCCGTGGACGACGACGACGTCATCCACGCCGTCATGGCGGGTGCATGCGGCTACCTGCTGAAGGACGCCTCCATCGACCAGCTCCTCGCCGGCATCCGGGCCGCGGCGGCCGGGGAATCGCTCATCTCGCCCCAGATCGCCTCGAAGCTCCTCCAGCGTCTGCGTGCCCAGACTGCCGACATCGACGCGGCGGAGACGATCCGCACGGAGCTGTCCGACCGCGAGCTGGAGGTGCTCCGGCTGATCGCGAACGGCAAGGACAACGCCGAGATCGCACGGGAGCTCTTCATCAGCCCGAAGACGGTGAAGAACCACATCTCCAACATCCTCATGAAGCTGCACATCCAGAACCGCATCCAGGCAGCGGTGTACGCGGTCCGGAGCGGGATCGTCTAGTGCCTCTTCGGGTGCGCTAGTGCCTAGGCGAGCTGGCGGCTCGCCGAGACCTCGCCCAGAAGGCTCCGCAGCTCTCCGAGCTGCTCCTCGGTGCGCCCGAGCAGCGCCATCAGGGTCTGGAGCTCACGTGCGTGCTCGGCCGAGTCGGCCCCTGCAGCGAGGGTCCTGATACGGCGCCGCGTGCGCTCACGCTCGCGCTCCAGCACGAGGGCGCCGGCATATCCGTCCGTCAGCGTATGCTCCAGATCCTCGACATGGGAATCGGAGTCACCCTGCCGGCGGTCGAGCAGCGCGCGCAGGCGGTCGAAGAGGAGGGGAAGATCTTCGATCATGATCCGCAGAAAGAACGTACCAGCGTGCTGCCCCTGTCCACATGGGCCGGGCGGCCCATCCTCGCGCGCGACGAGGCCTATCGTTTGAACCGGCGTCGGGCCCACGGGAAACGCGCGCTCGCGCTGCTCCTGGTCCTGGGAGTCGCCGCCGCGCTCGCGCCGGCTGCGAGTGCGGCGACTCTTCGCCAGCGACTCGACCGCGCCCTCACGGTTCAGGGCGTCTCGCGAGCGTACACCGGGGCACTCGCGATCAACCTCCGGAACGGCGCCACCGTTTACTCCCTCCACCGCTCGCTCTCGCTCGAGCCGGCTTCGAACCAGAAGCTCACAGTCGCCCTCGCGGCGCTCGAGCGGCTTGGCCCAGCCTATCGCGTTCCGACCAGGGTGTTCGGGGACGGCGTGCGCGACGGCTCCACCTGGCGCGGGCGGCTGGTGCTCAAAGGCTACGGCGATCCCTCGCTCACGAGCGGTGATCTCCGCGTCCTCGCCTGGCGGCTGCGCTCGCTCGGCATCCGCCGGGTGACGGGCAGAATCGCCGGTGACGAGTCCTACTACGACCGCCGCCGGACGGCGCCCGGCTGGAAGCCCGCCTGGTACAAGATCGAGTCTCCCCCGCTCTCGGCGCTCGTCGTCGACCGGGCCAAGGTGGCCGGGCGCACGGTCGACAACCCCGCGCTCGCCGCCGCCAAGGCCTTCCGCGCCCAGCTCCTGCGCGTGGGCGTAGCGGTGAGCGGGAAAGCCGTCACCGGGCCGTCCACCGAGGGCGCTGTTGCGCTCGCGGTCTTGCGCTCGGGCACCGTTACCGGACTCGTCAGGAAGATGGACAAGCAGAGCGACAACTTCTACGCGGAGATGCTGCTCAAGCACCTCGGCGCGCGGGAGCGCGGTGCCGGCACGACGGTCGCGGGCGCGATCGTCGTCCGCCACGTGCTCGCCGACCGAGGCGTCCCGCTGCAAGGGGTTCGCATCGTGGACGGCTCGGGCCTTTCCCCCTACGACCGGCTGACCGGGCAGGCGGTGGCCGCCCTCCTCATCTCCGCCTGGAGCGACCCGAACGTCAAGACGCCGTTCGTGAACTCGCTGGCGATCGCCGGCGTGGACGGGACGCTCGAGGACCGCATGCTGCGCGGACCCGCGCACGGCTTCGTCCGCGCCAAGACGGGCACCACGACCACGGCCTCCTCGCTCGCGGGCTACGTCGGTACCCGCTACGTCTTCGCGATCCTTCAGAACGGCCGGCCGATCCCCTGGTGGTACGCGCGGCGGGCCCAGGACCGCTTCGCGCAGATCCTCGCCGGCGCGGCGCGCTAACCTGAGAGCAGCTTCTCGAACGAGGCCTCGTCGAGGAGCTCGACCCCGAGCCGCTGCGCCTTCGTCAGCTTCGAAGCCCCGGGCTCCTCGCCCACGACGAGCGCGGTCGTCTTCTTGGAGACGGAGTCGGTCACCTTTGCGCCCTTCGCCTCGAGCGCCGCCTTCGCCTCTTCACGCGACAGGCGCTCGAGCGTGCCGGTGACCACGTACGTGTTGCCGGTCAGCGGCCCCTCGACCGGCCGCTCCTCCTCGCCGACCTCGAAGCGAAGTCCGAGCTCGCGGAGCTCCGCGACGAGCCGGTGGTTCTCCTCGTCGGCGAACCACTCGGCGATCAGCTCGGCCCGGTCGGGGCCGATCCCGTCCACCTCCTCGAGCTCCTCCTGGTTCGCCGCCATGAGCGCATCCACGTTGCCGAAGTGGCGAGCGAGGTTCCGCGCCATCACCCAGCCCACCTTGGGGATATTGAGCCCGAGCAGGACGCGGTTGAACGGCCGCTCCTTCGAGCGCCGGATCGACTCGACCGCGTTCGCGGCGGAGATCTCGGCGTAGCCCTCGACCTCGACGAGCTGCTCCGCGGTGAGCCGGTAGAGGTCCGGCATCGAGCGCAGGAGGCCGAGGTCCCAGAGCCGCCGCACGAACTGCTCGCCGACGCCCTCGATATCCATCGCCGCCTGCACCCAGTGGATGAGCGTCTCGAGACCGCGTGACGGGCACGCCCGGTTGGGGCAGCGGTGCATGACCTCGCCCTCCGGTTTCACGATCGGCGTGCCGCAGAGCGGGCAGTTGGCGGGCATCCTGAACCGCTTGGCGCCCGACCGCCGCTTGTCGAGGACAGGCCCGACGACTTGCGGGATCACGTCGCCCGCCCGCTGGACGATCACGACGTCGCCTTCCCGGATGTCCTTGCGGTTGATGTCCTCCTCGTTGTGCAGCGTCGCCGTCGAGACCGTCACGCCGCCCACCTCCACCGGCTCGAGCTGCGCCCACGGGTTGAGAGCCCCGGTGCGCCCGACGCGGATGTGGATCCTCAGAAGCTTCGTCTGCGCGGTCATGGGCGCCCACTTGTAGGCGCGCGCCCAGCGGGGCCGCTCGTGCAGCGCGCCGAGCCGCCGCTGCTGGTCGAGCGAGTCGACCTTGATGACGATGCCGTCGATCTCGTAGTCGAGCTCGACACGGCGTTTCTCCCACTCTCGGCAGACCTCCGCCACTTCCTCGATCGCCTCCAGCCGCTCCACGAAGGGGTTGGTGGGGAAGCCGCGCTCGCGCAGCCACTCGAGCGTCTGCCACTGCGTGCCGAGGTCGAGGCCCTCCCGGTGACCCGTGCCGTACACCCAGATGGAGAGCGGCCGCTGGGCCGTGATGTTGGAGTCAAGCTGCCGGAGCGATCCCGCGGCCGCGTTGCGCGGGTTCGGCGCGATCTTCTTCCCCTGCTCGAGGAGCTGCTCGTTGAAGCGGCGGAAGCCGGAGAGGGGGAAGTAGACCTCCCCGCGCACCTCGAGCACGGGAGGGAGCGGGCCGTCAGGGCGCATGGAGAGCGGGATCGCCCGGATGGTGCGCAGGTTCGGCGTGACGTCCTCGCCCTGCTCCCCGTCGCCGCGCGTCGCGCCGCGGGTGAGGAGGCCGTTCTCGTAGACGAGCGAGATCGCCGAGCCGTCGATCTTCGGCTCGATCACGTACGAGACCGGCTCATCCGAGTCGAGCCGCTTGCGGACGTCGTCCGCCCACTTCTGAATCGCCTCGTCGGTCGTCACCTTTTCGAGCGATCCCATCGGCGCCAGGTGCTCGACCTTCTTGAACTTGTCCGAAGGGGCAGCTCCGACCCGGCGCGTCG
>JBOHAJ010000115.1:0-4652 GCA_050697715.1 Gaiellaceae bacterium | reverse complement strand
CCCTGAATCAGGGCCTGCGCGAGGGTGCTAGCCGGGCCTAGGTTCAGATCCAGCTCAGGTTGTCCTGCAGGAGCGGGATCAGGAAGTAGAGCTGGAAGCTGGCCGCGGCGACGTACATGAGCGGGTGCACGCGCTGCCACTCACCTTGGGCAATACGGATGATGACGTAGGCGATGAAGCCGAAGCCGATCCCGTTTGTGATCGAGTAGCTGAACGGCATCACCATGATCGTCAGCGCCGCCGAGAGGCCGATGGCGAAGTCGTGGAAGTCGATGCCCGCGAGCTTTCGCTCGACACGGGCCCCCTCCGACTCCGCCCGCTCCTCCGCCTCCGTGAGCGCGGTGATCATCAGCCAACCGACGATGATGAGCGCCGGCGCCGTCGCCTGCGCAGGCACCATGCCGATCAGCGGGGCGAAGAACATGAAGGGGAAGAAGAGCGCGCCCGTCACGACGCTGACCCAGCCGGTGCGGCCGCCCACGCCGACGCCCGCGCCCGACTCGATATAGGTCGTCGCAGAGGAGGCCGAGGCGGCCCCGCCGGCCATCGCCGCGACGGAGTCGACGAGGAGCGGCTTGCGAATCCCCGGCAGCTCGCCCTCCTTCGTCAGGTACCCGGCCTGCTTGCCGACGCCGACGAGCGTCCCCATCGTGTCGAAGAAGTCGGCGAGGAAGAGGGAGAAGACAAATGAGAGCGTCGTCACGACGCCGATCGTCGCGAACGCGTCGAAGCTGAACTCACCCACGAGTCCGAGGTTCGGGCTCTGGGCGATGTCCTCCGGCCAGCGGGCGACCCCGGGCTGGGTGAAGGCGGTGTAGTCCGTTCCCCAGTTGACGAGCGTGGCGAACGCGGTCGTCGCGATGATCCCGACGAGCAGGTCGCCGCGGAAGCCGACGGCGCGCAGCCCGACCGTGAGGACGAGGCCGAAGACCACCACGAGGATCGGCCACGTCGTGAAGTCCGCGAGCGTCACGGGAGTCCCCTCGCCGCGGATGACGAGGCCCGAGTTGACCAGCCCGATGAAGGCGATGAAGAGGCCGATGCCGATCGCGATGGCCTTCTTCAGCTCGAGCGGAATCGCGGCCATCACCCTCTCCCGCATCCCGAGGACGACGAGGAGGGTGACGAGCGCACCCTCCAGGACGACGATTCCCATCGCTTCCGGAAAGCCCAGCCCCTCGGTCGCCACGAGCGTGAACGCGACAACTGCGTTCAGGCCCAGCCCCGGTGCGATCGCGTACGCCCGGTTCGTGACGAGACCCATGAGGATCGTCATCACCCCGGCAACGAGACACGTCGAGGCAAGGACGCCGTCGAACGGAAGCCCGGTGCCCTCGAGTCCTTCGACGCCCGCGAAGGTCAGGATCGCCGGGTTCACGAAGATGATGTAGGACATGACGATGAACGTCGTGACCCCGGCCATCGTGTCGCGCCCGAGCGTCGTGCCGTTCCCAGAAAAACGGAACCGGCGCTCCAGGGCCCGCTGCCCAGGGATGCCTGCCAGTACAGTCATGCGAACTCCTTCCATTCGCAGAATGTCCGCAGGACATTCTGCGACGAAAAAACGACGTCCGGGCCGGTGCTACCGCGCCGCGAACGTCGTTTGACGGAATCCTAACCGGGCTTCCGCCGCCGGGCAAGCAAGGCGGTGCCCTCGCCGGCCGCGAGCCTCTGGAAGCGTTCGAAGCCGAGCGGGGCGAGCCGCTCCTCGAGCGTTGCGGGAGGCGTGTAGATCGGCGTCGCCGAGCCCGAGAACCACGCGAAGACGAGAACGCCGCCGGGCGCGGTGACGCGGGCCAGCTCCTCGAAGAACGGGATCATGTTCAGGAGGACGACGAGGTCGAACGCGCGGTCCTCGAAGGGCAACGCGGAGGCGTCAGCCACCTCGAAGCGTACGCGCCCAGCAAGCTCGGGTGCGAGGAGACGGCGGGCCTCGGCGACCATCGCCGGCGCGAGGTCGACGGCTACGACCTCCGCCTGCGGGAAGCGCTCGGCGACGAGACGCGCTCCCTTGCCGGTGCCCGTGCCGAGGTCGAGCACGCGGCGCGGCTCTTCCTCGAGGTGGTCCAGCGCAGCCGTGAGCGGGGCGAGCGCCTCAGCGCCTCGGCGCGCCTCCCAGACCGGCGCCAGCCTGTCGAACTGCAGCCGGAGAGGCCCGCGGAAGAGCCTCCAGAGGCCCGGCCAAGCGACGACGGCGCGGGCGGCGAGGCGCGCGAAGCGCCGGCCGGCCCGCTCGAGCAACTCGTTCACCGCAGCGCCGCGAGGCGGAGCTCCTGCCCCACCCGCGCCGAGAACATCTCTGCCGCGTTCCCCTGGTTGATGGCAAGCGCGATGTTTCGGTAAGCGTCCTCGTAGAGGACGATGTCACCCCGGCGCACCTCCGCGAACGTGCGCGCAGCCACCGCGTAGTACCGCTCGAAGCCGGCCTCGACCTCCACGGTCGTCCCCGGCTCGATCCCGACCTGCTCGAGGTGCGCCGGCGTGAGGTTCAGCTGCACGTTGCCGAAACGGTCGACGTAGAGGACGGTGGCGCGGATGCGCCGCTCGCCGACGCTCGGCGCGGGCACGTCGAGGCGCACGAGCTCTGGGACCTGCACGGCCGGGCCGAGCTCACCGAGCGCGACGCCGGCGGCAAGGTGCGCGGCGGCCGGCGCGAAGATGTCCCGCCCGTGGAACGTCGCCGCGACGGGCTCGAGTCGGTACTTCCGGTTGGTGAGCTCCACCGCCTCCTCCACTCCGCCGAGGCGCTCCGCCGCCAGGAGGAGGAGCCCGTTGTCAGGGCCGACGAAGAGGCGACCGTTCCCACCGGCCAGCGCCAGCGGCTTGCGGCCGCTCCCCACGCCGGGGTCGACCACCGCCATGTGCACTCCGACAGGCATGTAGGGCAGCGTGTTGGCGAGGATGAGCGCGCCTTGGAGAACGTCCTGCCGTCGGATCCCGTGGGTGATGTCGATCACCTCGACGTCGGGTGCGATCCCCTTGATCACGCCCCGACAGGTTCCGACGAAGTCGTCCTCGAGTCCGAAGTCGGTCAGAAGGGTGATGAAGACCTTGGCGATGCCGCGAGCTTAACCGCTCTCACGAGCCCTTCCCGGTCGTGCGTCTCCGCTTCCGCCACGACATAAACCCCGAGCCGCCGCCCTTCCGCCGAGGTGACGGGACCGATCGACACGCAGGGAAGGGAGAGCCCGAGCGCAGCGAAGGCCCGCGCACCGGACGCCGACGCGAGCACGACCAGGTCGGCCTCGGGAAACCGCTCCGGCCGCACCTCGACCGTTCGGTAGAGCGGGACGAAGTCGGCGCTCAACTCACGGGCCAGCACGTCGCGCGCTCCCTCGGCACCGGCGAAGAGGACGCGGCCCGGTGGGCGAGGCAACTCCTGCGCAAGTCCCTCCTGTGTCGACCTCTGCGCCACGAGCTCCGGCTCGATCCCGCGTGCGCGAAGCGCGGCCGCCGTCCCCGGCCCGACGACCGCGACAGGCGGCAGCGGCCCCTCGAGCCGCTCGAGGAGCGGCGCGACCGCGTTCCCGCTCGTGAGGACGAGCCAGTCGTAGCCGCCTGCCCGCACGGGAGGGCCCGCGATCGGCTCGATCCGGAGGAGCGGGCAGACCTCGACGACGAAGCCCTCGCGCTCCAGCGCCCGCGCCAACCCCCCCGACTCATCCGTCCCGGTGAGAACGACTCGCATCCCTCAGCGGGCGGCGACGGCAGCGAGGAGCTCGTCGGCCACCGCCGCCGGGTCGAACCCGCGGCGGCGCTCGACCCAGCTCCCGTCCTCGGCTGCAATGAGGGCGGTGAGGGCCTCGCCGTCGTGATAGCCGGCCACGGGAGCGAGACAACCGGCGCCGATCCGAAACACGCAGGTGCGCTCGGCCTCCACGCGCCGCCGAGTCTCGGCGTCGTCCACCGCGCGCACGAGGTCCTCGTCGCCGGCCCGCACCTGGAGCGCGACCGCGCCCTGACCGGCCTCCGGAACGAGCTCCTCGGGGTCGAAGCGCCTGCCGATCTCCGCCGCCAAACCGAGCCGCTCGAGCCCGGCGGCGCCGAGGACGATCGCGTCGAGGCCGCGCTCCCGCATCTTGCGCAGTCGAGTGTCCACGTTGCCGCGCAGCGGCTCGATCGAGAGCTCCGGCTCGAGGGCGAGCAGCTGCGCACGCCGGCGCACGGAGGCGGTGCCCACGTGCATGCCCGAGCGAAGCTCCGACGCCCCGCAAAGCGCATCGCGCGCGTCTTCCCGCCGCAGATATGCCCCAACGACTAGACCGTCGGCCACGGTGGAGGTCATGTCCTTCGCCGAGTGGACGGCGACGTCCACGCCCGCCGCCAACAGCGCCTCCTCGATCTCCTTCACGAAGACGCCACGTTGTCCGATCTCTCCGAACGGCTTGGCCCGATCGCGGTCGCCGGCCGTCGTGATCGGGACGATCGCGACGTCGAGCTCGGGGTCCGCGGCGCGAAGCGCGTCCGCGACGAGCTCGGCCTGCGTGAGCGCGAGCCTACTTCCTCTGGTCCCTAGACGAATCAGCACCTCGCCCTCCTGGCCGGCACGGCTCCCGCCGAGCAGAGCCCGGCTCCGCCCGCGCCTGCCGACGCTGGCGGCAGGATGCTGCGTTCGCGGCGCTTGGCCGTGCTGCCCGTGCACTGTCCTGCGC